>NZ_JBIPMD010000055.1:0-16366 GCF_044369315.1 Silvanigrella sp. | reverse complement strand
ATCGAATTCGTGCTCATTCTGCCCTTGATTATCATGCACCTTTAGAATATGAAGAAAATTATGAAATTTAATAGTCCACTTTTCGGGGATCATACCAAAATTAGGAGATAGATTATGCTATATATTAATCATACATTACAAGAAAAAACATTAAATTTTGATTGCGATGGCAGTTTAGACATTGAAAGTTTTGAAAACTTTGATAAATATTTCACTGGTAATTATGATAAATCTTTTGAAAGAATTGTTATCAATCTTAAAAAAGTAAATTACATTAGTAGCGTCGGTTTAAGAAGTCTTTTAAGATGCGCAAAACAGGTGTATTCAGATAAAAATAAAATTTTTTTAAAAGTTGAAAACGAAATGGTTAAAAATATTATAACATTATCAGGTTTTTGTAAAATACTTCCATTTATTGAGGATGAGTTATGATCTATAAAGTAAGTAAAACAAAATTGGATGTCATCCGCTTTTTAAATTTTGTTGAAAATAGCTTAGACATTGAGGTTACAAAAAAAGGAAATTTAAAATTAGTTTTAGAAGAGCTTTTAACAAATAGTATAAACCACACATCAAATAACATTAAGCCCTTAGAAATTGAAATTGATGTTCATAATGATTCTATTAATATAGAATATCATGAATATTCAGACTTGTTTAATATTTATGATTATTACAATGAAAAAGATATTATGGAAGATAATATTAATAAAATGGAAGAAGGTGGGCTAGGAATTTTTTTAATTTTTAATCTTATAAAAAATTATCAATTTATTTATGACAAAAAACATTTAAAAAACATTATGAAGTTTAACATATGAGCCCAGATTTTAAAAAAATAAATCAAGATTTTGAAATTTATATTAAAGATATTTTGATAAAAAGTGTTATTGTTTCAGTTTTGCTAGCTTTAATCGCATTTTTTATTTTATTTTTAAGATTGTTATCCTTTAATATTGAATTACAAAAAGAACACATTGAGAAAAACTCTCAAATTATCAACAGCCAAATAGATTATATTTCTAATCATATTGTAACTTTAAAAAATTCTTTTATTTCATTTAAAAAATTTGACCATAAATATAAGTTTGATAAAAGAAATAGCAGCAAAGACTCTTTAAACAGATACATTTACAATTCAAATGAAATTGGTACATTTATTTCTTTATATAAGCCAATAAATGTCTTCTTAGATGAATTTTCAGCTCTTGAACATTTATCCGTACAAATTAAAAATTTTCAAAAAATTGATTATATTCTTTGGACTTATTATTACTCTAAAAATAAATTTGTATATGTGCATCCCAAAATTAAGAAACCTATTACATATAAATTTTCTGAACTATCTTATGCAGGAGATATTCTTGAAAATACAGCAACAATAAATAAACCTTATATTTCTCCAATATATCAAGACGCCATTACAAATAAAAAAGTTTTTTCTCTAACAATTCCTTTATTTCAAAATTCGATCTACCAAGGAACATTTGCAATTGATATTGATTTAGAAAAATTATTTCAGAGTGTCACGAATTTAAATAAAAATACAAAACATGTCGATCTTTTTTTAGTCGATAGAAAAAATCAACATTATTCTTTAGAAGACGAAATTATAAATAGCAGTTGGTTTCATTTTAATGAACACTCCAATATAAAATCTGGTTTTAATTTTAATCAAATGAAAGTTTATAATACTCAAAATATTGTAGATGGGACTGTTCTTGTTAGCAGTTTTTCTGTTAAAAATATTCTTTACAACTCTTTGTACGATCCTAATTTAATTTATTTTATATTTGTATTAGGAATTTTTTATCTTTTTATTTCTTTAACCTATTTTAGGTATATAAAACCGCAGCAAAATATTTTAATTGGTGTATTGGAATACTTAGATTCAAACAAGGATACTAAAGAGAGTAAATTAAACAAAATTACAAAAGAAGTCTATAAAGCGTTCAAATATCTTATTAGTGAGTTTACTGTGAAAATAAAAATTGATAACGACATAAGACACAGTAAAGAAACAATCGAATATTTTATTAAAAGCCAACATTCTGATGATTATTGTGGATATTTAATAAACCCTGCTTTTAATTTTAGTGGAGATTATGTTAAAATTTTTGATTTAGGACAATCAAAAAGAATTTATTTTATAGCCGATGTCTCTGGAAAAGGTGTCGGAGCTATGATATTAGTGAATCAAATAGATTTTTTCTTTAATTTTCACTTAAAAAAAATATTAGATTTAAAATCTTTTGAAGCTGTTCTTGAAGATTTTAACTTATATTTTGTTGAAAAAAATATGAATTGTAACTTTATTGCTTTTAAAGCTATTTATATTAATAAAAACGAAGAGACATTAGCAATCATAAATGCAGGTTTTCCAAATATATATTATTGCAACCATCATAATAAAATAATAGAGTTAAATAATATCAATTCCTATACTCCATTAGGCATAATAGAAAATGAAAAGTATGAATTTAATGAGATTAAAATTGCGGACTCCATTCATTATATTTTTTCAACCACAGACGGTATTTTAGAGCAAATGAATAAAAATGGTTTAATTTATCAATCTAAATTCGTTACCGTATTAGATGAAAGCTTAAAATTTGATAAAATTCCAGAGATGATCAAATTTATTTGGAATGATTTTTTTAGTTTTATTGATGCATATGAAAATCAATATGATGATTTTACGCTTTTAATCATTAAGGTATGACCCTAAAAATATTACTCACTTCATTTTTTATTTCTCTTTTACTTTATAACTTTTAAGTAATTTATAAAATTATTCAACTGACAAATATGCCACAGTAGAATTCAATCTTTTTTTATTTTATCATGTCTTAAAATCTATTATTTGGGGAATATGAGATATGAATGTCAATAAAGTAAAATTTTATGCGCTCTTTTTTTTCTCATTTTTTATCTTTGAAAATTTATTTGCCGCAGAAGAAGAGATTAAGTTTGAAACAGATATTTGGTGCCCTTATACCTGTGATGAAAAATTAGATGGTTCAAAAGGTTTTGTTATTGATGCTGCTTTAAAAATATTTGCAGAACATCATATTAAATTTAGCTCCTCTGTAGCTCCCTGGGCTAGGGTTTTGATAAGAACAGAAAAAGGGGAAATTGATGCCATGGGAGCAGCTTATAAAGAGGGAAGAGAAGAAAAATATCTTTTTCCTGAAGAAGATTTTGGCAAAAGCACAAATAGTTTTTTTGTTCTCAAAGGGAACAAATGGAAATACAAAACCCCAGAGTCTTTAAAAGATATCATTTTAGGAATCACAATTGGTTACGTTTATGGGGGAGCAATAGATACCTTAAACAAATTTGCAAAAAAAGTTTCTGCCACTGGTGGCGACAATGGCTTTGAAAGAAATCTTGATAAAGTTAACAAAAAGGAAATTGATGCTGTCATAGAAGAAAGCATTGTTGGTGAATACACGTTAAAAAAATCTAAATTAAATGATAAAATAAGTGAGGCGGGTACCATTGGGAAAAAAGCGGGAGTATATATAGCCTTTACAAAAGCAAAACCAACTTCTCTTCGTTATGCAAAAATTCTTTCTGATGGTTTAAAGAAAATGAAAAAAAATGGGGAAT
The DNA here is from genome assembly GCF_044369315.1 of Silvanigrella sp. NCBI lineage: Bacteria > Pseudomonadati > Bdellovibrionota > Oligoflexia > Silvanigrellales > Silvanigrellaceae > Silvanigrella > Silvanigrella sp. The sequence goes on along the minus strand of NZ_JBIPMD010000055.1, from coordinate 12,754 downwards.
ATCAAAAAATATTAAAAAAGTATGGTTTAAATCCAGCAAAATTTAATTAATTTTTTGTTTTAGCAGATAAATATTCACGTCTTCTTGCTAAAGCAACAGTCCTTGGTGGTAAATTGATTTCATCTTTTCTTTTTGCAGCAAGTTGTCCACAAGCGGCGCTGACATCTTGCCCACGACTGTATCTTACGGGAGCAGGAATGGATCTATCTGTTAAATATTTTTGAAAAACACGCATTTGATCAAAATCTGTAGCGACCATATTAACAGCACCAGGATGCGGATTCATTGGAATTAAATTCACTTTTGCTTTCATTCCATGCAAAAACTTTACTAATTTTTTTGCATGAAGAATGGAATCATTCACACCTTGGATCATCACATATTCAAAAGTAATGCCATGGCGTGTTTGAATAGGATATTCTAGTAATGCTTTTTTTAATTCCTCTAAAGGATATTTTTTATTTACAGGCATCATTCCAGAGCGTTGCGAATCATCTGCGGTATGCAATGAAATTGCTAAGGCCACAGGAACATCATTGCCTAAACGAAGGATTTCTGGAACTAACCCAGAGGTAGAAACCGTCACCTTGTGTTTAGATAAACCAAATAATTTAGGATCAATTAAAGCTTTACATGCATTGACTACATTATCATAATTATCGAGAGGTTCTCCCATTCCCATAAAAACAATATTTGTTACCGATCGATTTAATATATTTCTCTCAATCAGTCTTTTATTTGCAATAACAACTTGTGTTAAAATTTCACCCATTGTTAAATTTCTAGTTAATCCCATTTTTCCAGTTTGGCAAAAAGTACAAGCCATTTTACAACCAACCTGACTACTTACACATAAAGTAACTCGATTGTCAGATGGCATTAAAACGCATTCTGCAAATAAACCGTCTTGAAGTTTTAATAAGATTTTTTCACTGCCATCTTCAGAAGGTAACAAAGTATCAATTTGTGGTAAAGACCAATTAAATTCTGAATTTAATTTCTCTCTTAAAATTTTTGGAATATTTGAAAATTCTAAAGGAGAAAAATTGTGGCGAATGTACATCCAATCCATAATTTGTCTGCCTCGAAATGATTTGTCACCATTTGCCACAAACCATTCCGACCAATCTTTTTCATTCATATGGATAGCGAGTAATTGAGACATAAATTCCTTATTTCAAAAAATTGCTAATATCAATTGCAAATTTTTCAGGTTCTTCAATTAAAATTAAATGACCAACTTCACTATAGATAGTCAATGAAGAATCTGGAATGTTGTTACTTAAATACGATGCATTTTCAACAGGAATAATTTGATCTTCATCACCAGAAATTATGAATGTTTTTGCTTTAATTTCGGATAAATGATTTGATCTATCAAAAGATGCTGATGCATAAAATTGAATTTCAGCATCCTTATTATCTTGTTCATCGGATTTTGACTTTACAAGAGTTTTACACATCATTTCAAACAATAATGAGGAGTTTTTTAAAAACCTTTTCCCAAAATAACGGGCCATATGTTTTTTTGTAGATTCCAAGTTTTCATAATGATTTTTGTATTCTAAAGCAAGAGGATCTTTCACCTCTACAGGCCAAGTCCGCCCTTTTCCTCCCGCTGTTGTGCTTATTAAAAACAATTTATTTACTTGAGAATGATAAGAAGCAAGAGTTTGAACAATCATGCCTCCCATACTAATTCCAAGTAAAGAAAAGGTATTTAATTGAAGAGCTTTACAAAACAAAGCAGAAAGGGCTTCTACATCTCGAGCCATACACATTACTGTTAAAGGCTCTGTCGAATTTACTGTCGTTTGGCCACAAAAACGATTGTCTAAGGCAATCGTAGCTGTAGTTGGAGAAAGTTTCTCTATTTTTTTGCGAAAAGCTCTGAAATCGAGGCGATTCCGCTGATAACCATTAACAAGTACTAGTAAATTTTCACAAGGCTGCAATGATGGGGAAAAATCGAAAGCGATCTTCGCCCCTTCAAATTCAAGGTATTGTAAACCTTCTGTTAATTGAACTTTTGATTCAAATAAAGAAGAGGGCAAAGAAGAAAAATCAATATTTTCCACAATTTAACCCTTATATAAAGAGATTGCTGATGGAATCTGAATTGTGAATTCTACGAATTGCTTTTCCTAAAAGCTCGGAAACACTTAAAACTTCTATTTTAGTGCATTTTGCGGCTTCGTCTGTCAGAGGAATGGTGTCTGTAATAAATAATTTTTCAATACAGCTGTCATTTAAACGGTTAATTGCAGGCCCTGATAAAACACCGTGTGTTGCTGCTGCATACACTTTTAAGGCACCATTTTCACGCAAAACAGCGGCAGCTGAAGTTAAAGAACCCGCTGTATCACAAATATCATCAAATAAAATTGCTGTTTTATCCCTAACATCACCAATTAAATTCATAACTTGGGAGTCACCAGGGCGATCGCGGCGTTTATCCACAATAGCAAGACCACAACCAAGCACTTTGGCAACGGCACGAGCTCTTTCCACGCCACCCGCATCAGGAGATACGATAATAGGATTATCAAGTTTCATCTTAGCGAAGTGTTCTACAAAGACAGGTTTGCTATAGAGATGGTCAACAGGTAAGTTGAAAAAACCTTGAATAGCTCCCGTATGAAGTTCAATTGTTAAAATTCTATTTACACCGGCACTGACTAGTAAGTCAGCAATTAATTTAGCGGTAATAGGTGTTCTTGGAGTACTTTTGCGTTCTTGTCGGCTGTAACCATAATATGGAATTACTGCCGTAATTCTTTGAGCACTAGCGCGCCTTAAAGCGTCTATCATGATAAGAAGTTCCATGATATTTTCATTCGCTGGTCTGCAAGTTGGCTGAATGATAAAAACATCGCGCCCACGTACGTTACTTTCAATTTCAATACGGGTTTCCCCATCAGAAAATCTTCCTATTAAAGCTGTTCCAATCGGAACATCAAGGTATTGGCAAATTTTATTTGCTAATTCACGATTGGCATTACCTGAAAATATGAGAAGTTCGCTTTCCATATGTTTAACCCATAAATAAGAGTAAAAAGAGCTCACAAGACCCTTTTTCTGTATCGGGAAAAGCCTGTAAAAGCAACTTGAAATTCAATTCAATTTGAATACAATTCCTTTGCTTAAAAAAACCAACTTTAATTGCCATATATTTAAACAGTTATAAACGAAAGATCTAGAATTTATAATTCACTTTAAATTCAGGATAGTTAGAAAAATCTTATAAATAACAACCTAATGTAAAATTGAGACTCCAAGATTTGTAAAAGTTAGAAATGCCATTATACGAAACACCATTATCATCTTGGTAATTGTTAAATTGTAGGTAAGAAGTTGAATAAGATACTCCAGGTCCAAAATAAAAATGAGATGTTTTAAATAAAACATTTGCATTCGCACCTAAACTAATATGATTCATAATAGAAGGGGCTGCCGTTATTGTCGTTCCATCTGATTGAGTGATTGTTCGAGTTAAAGAATTATAAAATCCAAAATAAGCGAATGGGTTTAACACAAAGTCTATCAAACTTGTTTTAAAAAAATAAGCTAAATCCAGTCCTGTTTGAAATGAATTAAAATTAATATCCGAATTGCTATTTATTTTTGAATTATTATTAAAAGATAAGTTTTGGTACCTTACCCCTACCCCATAAAACCAGTTATAATCTTGAGAAAATGGAAACATAAATTTTAAGAAAGCATTATAACCCGTATAATTATTATCACTAATATTTGCTGCAGAATAACCAGCACCGCTTAAAAATGAAAAATAATTTAATGAATCATATTGCTTATTTTTTTTAGCTAAAAGATACTTCCCTAATTTAGAGTTTTTATCTACCATTTTAAGACGAACAATTCCCATAGAACTATACTGTTTTTCTTCCTCAGGTTCATATATAGACACGGGTATTTTAGGATAATTTTTGATTAAATATTTTTTTTATGGACAGAATTCTATCTTCAGATAATTTTTTATTTCTATTTCTTTTACCAAAAGAATCACTTGAAGCAAATACATCTATAGAAATAACTTCATTTTTTAAAAAATATTTTCGAATACATTCATCTAGTTTTTTTCCATTAAAATTCGTTTGATTAAATTCAAAATCAACATAACAATTGATTTGAATCTGTTTTGCCTGAGAATCTAAAGCGTAAGATTTTGAAATAAATATAATTGTGCAGAATAAAATAACAAATAATTTTGTCATAATAAATTCTGATTCCTATACGAACTGAAATAAAAAACAAAAAATATATAAATATATTTATATATAAAAAGCGCTACTCAACTCTTTTACAAATCGCAACCATTGGTTCCATCCTTAGAACCTAAACCCATCCCTAGGCAAACAGCAGAATTTAAGCGCTGAAGTCCAATATGAGGTTTCCTTTTCCCCCTTCCATAGGGGTCATTTGTAATGAAGCTGAGTAACGCTGAAAACTCTTTCGTCTTAATTGCAATTTTATAAACATGAAAGATATTAATAGAGCGTCATTTATTTGATAGGATATTTTTTCTTAAGGTAACGCATATAGGGATCAATTGTAAGGTCTCTTTTTGTTGCTCTTTTCAATACTTCTAGACCATTATATTTCTTACCATGTTGGTATAAATTTTCTTCAAGCCATTTTTTTAAATTTCCAAAAGAACCATTTTTAATTTCATTTGATAATAAAGGAATTGCTGCTTCTGCAGCTTCAAAAAATTGAGCGCTCATTATATTCCCTAATGTATATCCTTGAAATTCGCCTCCAATAAGGCCACAAAACCAATGAACATCTTGTAAACAACCCAAACGCTTGGTACAGTCATCCCTAAATCACTTAAGTAACGTGCATTCCAAGCTTCGGGTAAGTCTTTTACTTTTAAGTTCCCTTCAAGCATTTGAAGTTCTAAATCAAAACGGATCATAACATGAATATTATATGTGAGTTCATCGGCATCTGTTCGAATTAGGGAATTTGATACTTTATTAATTGCAGAATAATACTCTTGTAAAGAAACAGCATTTAGTTGCTCGGGAAAAAACTTTTGCAATTTTGGATAAAAGTATTCCCAAAAAGCATAACTTCTACCCACTATATTTTCCCAAAGGCGTGATTGACTTTCATGAACTCCAGATGATGTTCCACCAAAAAGAGGGGTACCATCTAATGAAATATCATTTCCAAGTTCATAAAAGGCATGTCCTGTTTCATGAATGGTACTAAAGAGACTTTCTGCTAAAAAATTCTCTTGGTATCGAGTCGTAATACGAACATCTCCATGAGAAAATGAGATCATAAAAGGATGATGGGTGGTATCTATTCTTCCTCGATTTAAGTCATAGCCTAAATCTTCAATTAATTTTTTATTAAATTGCTCTTGTAAAGCAAGTGGATAATGTTTTTTTAGACAAGAATCATCCGCTTTGGGATGATTTAATACTTCTTTAACAAAAGGAATTAAATCTTTTTGAAGTTGATGAAATATTTCTTTGGTTTTTGTTGTTGTAAAGCCACCATCATAATTATCTATCAAAGGATCTGCAATATGATTATATTCAAAACAATTTGCATATTTTTTAGATAACTCTAAATTTTTTTCTAAAAAAGGCTGGACTAATTTAAAATTATTTTGTTCTTTTGCTTTAATCCATGCTTCATAAGAATTTGATTGATTTGTAATGATTTCAGAAATCAATTGGGATGGAACTTGAATGGCTTTCAAGTAGTTTTTTCTGACTTGCCTTATGTAAGAAGATTCAAAAGAATCATAAGGTGTATCTTTTTCAAATGTCTTTAATTTATCTAACAATGTTCCAATTTCTGAATTTGTAAATTTCTCATGGGCTATTTTACCTAACGTAGCAAGTTGCCTTCCACGTCCAGTAGTACCAAGGGATGGCATAAAAGTATTTTGATCCCAAGATAAAACAGAAGATGCTGCATTAATATTTTCAACTTCTGAAATAAGTTCTGTTAATTTAGAAAAATCTTTTAAAGATTCCATTATCTATTCCTAATTATTCAATAGTTACTTTAATTTGTTGGTTAGGTTCTTTTACCAAAACAACGTTTAATATTTTGCCATTAACAAAACCTGTTTCTTTATTTTTTCCTTTTACAATAATCTCTTGGGCAATTCTATTTTCAATTTCTGTTTCTAAAAGTCTTCTTAAAGGACGGGCTCCATTTAAAGAACTAAAACCTCTTGCTGCCAAAAACTCTTGTGCTTCATTTGAAATTTTAAAATCGAGACCTTGGTTTTTCACTTTTTTTGCTAACTTATCTAAATTTAATTGCAGAATTTTCTTTATATCATCTTTATTTAGTTTCTCAAATACAATAATTTCATCAAGCCGATTTAAAAACTCTGGTTTAAATGCTTTTTTAAGCTCACCTGTAACCAAATCACTTACTTCACTATGTGAAAGATCTTTATCAAACCCACCAAGACCCACAGATCGTTTATTTGAACTGATATGTTCACTACCTAAATTACTTGTAAAAATAATAAGTGTATTTTCAAAACTTACTTTCTGTCCTTCCGCATCGGTTAATCTTCCGTCATCTAATATTTGTAAAAATAAATTAAAAACATCAGGGTGTGCCTTTTCTACTTCATCAAAAAGCAAAACACTGTAAGGTTGTCTTTTTACTTTTTCAGTTAATTGTCCACCCTCTCCATACCCGACAAATCCTGGGGGAGATCCGATTAATTTTGAAGTTTCATGACGCTCCATAAATTCGGTCATGTCAAAACGTAACAAGCGTTGTTCATCATTTAAAACATATTCAGCGAGAGCTTTAGCAAGCTCTGTTTTACCAACACCAGTTGGTCCCAAAAAGAAAAAACTTCCAATAGGCGCTTTTCTCTCACGCAAACCAATTCTATTTCTTCTTAGTGCATTCGCAACAGAGACGATAGCTTGTTTTTGTCCGATGAGTCTTTTCGATAATTCGTCTTCTATATGTGCTAATTTTTCAAGATCTTCTGCTTGTAATCTTTTCGTTGGAATACCTGTTACCTTAGAAACCAATTCGGCAATATCATCAGAAGTAACAATACGTTCTTCTTGTTTCATTTCTGATTCCCATTGTTTTCTGCGTTCTGATATTTTATTTTCCAGATTTAATAATTCCATTTGCGCACTGGCAACCATTGCAAAATCTTGGCGATTAAAATAATCATTTCTTTCAATATCTTTTTTTGCTTTTTCTTGCTCTAGTTTTTGAATATCTGGGGGAATGCTTACCACTTTAATTCTTTTTAAAGCACCAGCCTCATCAATTAAATCTATAGCCTTATCTGGAAGACTTCTGCTAAATATATATTTGTTACTTAATTCAACAGCGGCATCCAAACTTTCAGGACTGTATTGAATTTGATGATGCTTTTCATATTTAACGGCAATCGATTTTAAAATTTCTTTTGCATTGGCAATAGAAGGTTCTTCAATACGAATCGGTTGAAAACGCCTCTCTAAAGCTCGATCACTTTCTATATATTGTTTGTATTCTTTAAATGTTGTTGCTCCAACATATTGAAGCTGTCCTGTTGCAAGCGAGCTTTTTAAAATATTGGAAGCATCTAAAGAACCCGAAGTTCTTCCTGCACCAACAACTGTATGAATTTCGTCGATAAATAAAATAACTTGTCCTTCTAAAGCGATAATTTCTTCTTTTACAGCTTTCAAACGCTCTTCAAACTCTCCATGCATTTTACTACCAGCAACAAGATCTGCCATTTCAAGACTTAAAACACGTTTTCCAACCAGATGATCAGGAACTTCAAGATCAACAATACGCTGAGCAAGACCCTCAATAATTACTGTTTTACCTACTCCTGGTTCTCCAATTAAGACAGGATTATTCTTTTTCCTTCTTGATAAAACTTGAACAACTCTTTCAATTTCAGAATCGCGAGAAGTAACAGGATCCAACTCGCCTCGACGAGCCATTGCTGTAATATCTCTTGTGTATTGAGTTAAAGCACTTTGTTTTGCTTCATCATCCCGATTTGTTACCCTATGATTTCCTCTAACATTTAATAATGCTTTTTTTGCTTCTTCATAATTTAATCCTGCTTTTACAAGAATATCTCTTGAACTTAATCTCGAATCAAAAAAGGCAAGAAATAAAGTACCAGTACTTATATAGGCATCACCAAAATTTTTTCTTTCGAAATCTGCTCTTTCTAATAAAAAAGCAACTTCAGGAGATCCATACATTCCTGTTGGATCGCGAGACTGAGAAAAATGGGTATCCTGTTTTTTTTGAAGTTGATTGATGCTATCATAAATTCCATTTATAATAGATGTTTTAACTAAAACTTCATCTAATTTACATTCATCTGCAATTTTTAACGCGATCGAGTCTTTTTGTTCAATAATAGCAAATAATAAAAACTCAGGAATTAACATTTTAACCTGAGCATTCAATGCTTCTGTTATACCTGATTGAAATATTTCATTAACTCGGTGGGTAGAATTTTTAAGGAACTGCTGTGCCATATCTAAATCTCCATTAAGTTCTGAAAGTCCAGAATACAATGGAACATTTACCGAAATCTGTATTTGTCAACCTTTTGCCAATTTCTTTGCTTTTCGATTTCGAATTTCATCAATAATAGCATCTAATATCAAAATGATAACACCGCCAGTAACAGCGCAGTCTGCTACGTTAAAAACAGGATAATCATAATTCCAACCCAATATATCCCATTTAAAATGAATCCAATCTATTACATAATGCAACCACACTCTATCAATAAAGTTTCCAGCAGCTCCTGAAAAAATAAAAGCAATACCTAAACGAGACATCGTTTGTTTTGTATTTGTCTTAAAAAAAAGAATTAAAATAATAAGCATTGCGATACTAGTTAAAACATAAAAAAAGTATGGCCTTATGTTCTCAGGTAAATTCCCTAAAAACCCCCAAGCAGCTCCTGTGTTACGAACGTAAGTCGTATCAAAGCTCAACCAATTTTGAGAAGAACCAATCTTAAAAATTGAATCAGAAATTTGTGAGTAATTTCTGATATCAGTTAAAGAAGAATTTACCATATATAATTTTTCAGACCAAAGTTTTGTAGATTGATCTAAAATTACAAATCCTAAAAACAGAAAAAAGAAACCAAGTAATGAATATTTATGTTGCTTAGGCTTATTTACTTTTGATGTAACGTTGGATGAGATATTTTGCATTTATGACCCTTTAAATAGAAACCAAACACGCATACAATTAAAGCAAATCCGCATTCTTAGCAAGTGCCGATTGAGGATCTCCATCGGAGCTGATATGTAGAACAGACTTCGCTCCTCTTTTTAACAGCGACACATACAATAGCAGGTTATTTATGAAAGAGTTTCTCTCTACTGAAATATTACAAAAAATGATGAAACAAAAGCAAAGTTTAATTGCTTTAAATCCTAAACTCCAGAATTTTTTTACTGACATTTTTTTTACATCATCCGAATTAAAAACAAAAATTCCATTTTTACCTATTCGTTGTTTTCGAGACTTCAATTTACATACACAAATTGCTTCGGATAAAGATACCATTTTTTATTCCAGCGGTAGCACAAACTCAATTCAGGCAAAGCATATTTTTACGGAAGAAAGATTAGAGTTATATTCAAAAAATTCTTGTCTCGGATTTGAGCGCTTTTTAGACTTACATCATTTAAAAAGAGATATTCCTATTATCAGCCTTATTCCACCAGCAGATATTTGGACTAAAAGTTCGATTGCTGCCATGATTGGAATGTTTAAACACAATGGTTTTAATTTAGAATACTGTGATGTTGAATCAAACCCACAAAACATTGAAAAATTATTACTTAATCCAAAATATAATGAAAATATAATTATATTTGGAACAACATTTCATCATTTAATTGTAGCAGAATATGTTCAAAAAAATAAATTAACACAAATATTCAAAGGACAAAAACTCAACATAATTGATACGGGTGGTACAAAGGGACGAACACAAAGTTTTAATCTTCAAGAAACCATTCAAATTATTAAAGAGTCCTATAGTAATCCTTCTGATTTTTCGTTTTTATCTGAATATGGAATGTGTGAGTTAAGCTCACAAGCATGGTCATTGAAAAAAATACATGATGGTTCATTTAAATGTAATGAAACTTTAACACCCGTTGTTGTTAACTTAAATGAAAATAGAGTTCTTGGAGAAGGGGAATATGGCTTTTTAGCCTTTTTTGATTTCATAAATATGGAATCTTGGCCATCTATTATAACCGAAGATATTGCTTGTATTATTGATCAAAAAGAAGGTATTTTTGATTTAAGAGGACGAGCTCCTGATGCTACTTTAAAAGGCTGTAGTTTAAATGTAAAAGATAGCTTTTTCTTTCTAGACATTAAAAATGAAAATGAAATTAAAGATTCCCAAATTAGCCCCATAACTTCCCAAAAACAATTTAAATCACAAGAAGATATTCACAAATTTATTCAAACCTTAAATCCATCTTTTTGGACTTCATATTGCTGGTCTGATCTTGCAGATTCTTTAATAAGCTGGAATGAAATTCAAGTTAAAAATTCTGGAAAATTAGCAGAAAAAAATATACTTATTATTTCATCTGCAAATATACCAATTGCGTGGCTTTATCCAACAAGAGTAGCTTCCTTAATGGGAGCAAAATCAGTTCATATAAAATTGCCAAGCTTAAGAAATGAAGATCCATTTGCTAATAAAATAAGATCAAAAATTGAAGACCTCGTAGAAAAATTAAAACCCTATTTTTTCCCAACTGAAATCGTTATTGAAAAATCACGATCTATTTCAAAAGATTATCAAGATTTTGATTCCGTCATTGTTTTTGGTACTGATACAACAATACATACTTTTAAAAAACTTTTAAGCGGAAAAAATACGCATTTAATACCTCAAGGTGATATTAAAAACAGCTTAACAATTAATTTACATTATTCTACTGAAGAAGTAGCAAAACTTTGTAGTTTATGGCATGGAAGAGGATGTTTAACTCCGATTTGTTTATTTATGACAGGTCGTGATGAAAACAACACATTAAATTGGATTCAGGAGTTTCAACTTATTTTAGAAAATAACTTTATGGAGAGATATAAAGAAGAAGGTATTATTTCAAAATTTATTCATGACACTCAATTTTTATATACAAAAGCTATTATAAAAAATTTAGGTCTTGAAATAGAGAAAACAATTTTTTCAGGTAAGTTAACACATGTTTTTAATCTAACAAAACTTACAAAAGATGAAATTTTACACAGTAGGTTAGACTTTTCATTTGGAGGAAGTGGATTTGTTTTTGTTTTAGATGAGTCTGTAAAACCTTTTTTTCCACAACTTTCATCGGAGAAAATTATTCCAACTTTACTTGATAAACATGACGGGAAAACATGGGAAGAATGGCTTGATTATTAAAAATATGGTTTTAAATGAAGGATATTTTTGTGAAAAAAAATGAAACAATGAATTCTGCTAAAAAATTTATGACACTTTTCCCTTCATTAAACCAAGAAGAATTAGAGATACTAATTCAAAGTTCAACAGAGTTAAGGGTAAAAAAAGAACAAAATATATTTATAGCAGGCGAAAAAGCATATTCCATTTATTTTATAACTTCTGGTTGCGTTAAATTTTCAAAAGAATGTGACAGAAATAGATCTATTATAAGCGGCTTGGCTAAAGAAGGTGATTGTTTTGGTATTTATGAAATGTTTGCAAAATATCCTTATTATGAAAGAACATGTACTGCAATAACACATTGTGAATTCATGTCTGTCCCCAATGTGGCTATTTCAGGAATAGGGAAAAAAAACTCTTCTATTTATTTAGATTTTTTAAGAAGGATTTGTCGGCACTCTTCCATGTTATACAATCGAATTGAAGGTGTAAGATATAAAACAGCAAAGCAACGCCTTGCTGCTTGTTTTTTAGAAATTTACCCCTATTTTATGAATAGAGATAATGTGAAAAGAGCCTATTTAAATCGAAGTGATTTTGCAGATCTTTCCGATATGACACCAGAAACTGTTAGCAGGGTTTTTTCAGAACTAAAAAAAATGGGGGCCATTGAGGGGAATATTTCTGATTTTAATATTGTGGACTTAAATTTGCTAAAAGAAATTGCTGAAGAAAAATCATATGACAACTAAGTTAACTTTGGTTTTTTAGACCAATATCCAAATTTTCCTCCACAAAACCCTTGCGGTTTCATTCCTTTTAGTTTTGTCCATGTATGAGAACCTGTGTAAGTAACTAAACGACTTATTCCGTTTACTTTGACAATTCCTGTAAACCAACTAATTAATATTTCTTTTGACAATTTTTTTAAATCTCTTCTTGTTTCAGGAATTTGATTTTGATTATAGGCATAAAGCTCTATAATTTTTCTTTTATTTTGTTTATTAGCCATAACTAAGTGCTCAAAGTATTTTTTTCCTAGCTCTAAATCCAGCTCATGATCACCCGTTAAATTTTCAGAGATTTTCATAAATTTTTTAAGAATATCATTATCACTTTCAACATAAGAATTGATTGTGATTCCAATAGATGTTGTTCCAAACCCTTTGACTAAATTTGATATAAATTTTCTTTTTTTTATATTTTTGGTAGGTAGAGACATGACTTTTATTTCCTTTCAAATAAAGTAATTCATTGCCATGAAACCCCTGCAGAACCGGACTTGTAGTTTTCCCACATCCGGCTCCCAGAGATGATATTCATTGCGTA
>NZ_JBIPMD010000227.1:0-5100 GCF_044369315.1 Silvanigrella sp. | reverse complement strand
ATTAATCGCACTGCTTACTTCCACGCTGATGGCTAATCTTTACGTGGGTGAGATTCGCACTCACTGGTTCTTACGCACTTATCTTGGCGCACCATAAATGCCCTCCTTTAGTAATTTATTTCTACGCGCTTTTGCTCTCTTAATTTCGGATTTTTGAGTGGACTTATCACCTAAAATCAATATAACCGTTAGCATATTATTAATAAAAGTATAATAAATCCGAAATCCAGCACTTAAATCCCTTAATTCATAGACTCCAAAACTTTATACCAAATTGACATAAAACACTGTAAATACTACAGTATACAAGCAAGGATTACATGTTAGATATTCAAAATATTGGGTTTCAATAGATAAAAAAGGAAATATAATTGGGATCACAGAAATATATTTTAGAGATTGTGATGATAAAGAGGTATTGTGGGTAAGCTGGTTTTGTGTAGATCAAAAATATCGCGGAAGAGGTATTGGGAAAACACTTTTAAATCATGTCATTTTTTATGCAAAAATAAATAATAAAAAAAGATTTAAGATATATGCATCAAATATAGAAGAAGAGAAAAATAATTAAATTAAACGCAAAATTTATTTATAATTTATGGAAATTTAATTTCAAGATGAGTTATTTAAATTCGATCCAAAAAAAAGGATAGTCTAAAACTAAACTATTAATATTTATATTAATTATTGGAATTTAATAAAATATAATATACAATAATTTTTTCATTAACTTAAACTACAGGATGTGGTTATGTATAAAATATTTATAAAATTACTCGCTATCCCTACTTTAATTTCATTTAATGCACAGGCAAAAGAAGTCGATTATATTTTTTACATCTCTCATCACAGTGAAGATAGTCTTCATTTTGATGGTAAACTAACAAATGTCAATGCCAATGTTCAATGTGGAGATTGGAAAAAAGAACTATCCATAAATAATTTTCGAATTCAAGAAGATAATAACGACAATGTTGCTATAATTCCTATCATTAAAAAAGAAAACTGTATTCTTAATATATTAAATTTTGAGTTCGAGAATACATCTTATACAGTTAAAAACAAGGAATCATTTAGCATAAATTTAAATAATACATCTAATTCTAGTCAAGTTGAAAATATCTCTACCTTAAAACCGAATAATCTTTTGAAAAATAAGTACAATATGATTTTAGAAGGTAAAAAAGTTGGAACAAATAATCTTTCTAATGAAATATGGATTAGCTATAAAGAGGAATGATATTCATTAAATTTATATTTTCAAACTTAACAAATTAGTTATTATAATGAAAAAAATGGGCTGGTGGTTCTTTAGGAAGATCATAAATCGTACATCGATTTGGAACTACCCAATTACATGGAAACTTTTTTGTTATAGTAAATATTCCAGTTGTTACTATAATTAGAACGTAATATTTTTTCATTTGTCCTCTATTCAATTTTAGAAATTTATTTTTATAATTATAATCAGATTTTCAATAATTTATTATATATATGATGTCAAATGTTTTTTTTAAAGATAATTCCTTGCTTTGTTTATTTATCTCTTTTATCAAATTTATTTAATTCAATATCAATATGTATAAATAAAATTTATAAAGTTTATTTATACAAAATTAAAAATATCTTTTTTTATTTTGTCTTAAAACTATCTTTTTATTCCACAAGAAAATGTCGAATCATTTGTCAGAGCAAATGGCTTAATGCCCATTGCAAATACAGATCCAGTTTGAAGTAAAGCGCAAATTATGAATAGTTTTTTCATTAAAAATTCCTCCTCATTGATTTAATGAATTTTAAATTTATTTAAAAACAAATAAGAAAGCAAATATCATAGCTTGCCATAACAGATTATTTTTTTATAATTTTAATATTTTATGTTTTCATTTATCTTTGGATATCTATATCAAATAATTTATTTAAATTGTATTGACAAATAATTTTAAATTTATATTAAATAATTTTTAATCTACAATGGATTGAGGAGGTAAAAGTTATCTTTTTTTTTTGTTAATGAGTTTATTTGTTATAAAAAATTAAATTATGTTTTGACAATTCGAATGTCTAGGTTTGAGTTTTTTTAGTTTTAATTCTGTTCAAGTACCAAAGTGCTTCTTTTCTATATGAATCCTGTTATGTGAAGTGTCAATCGCAAAATAATCTTTTAAAAGCTGAATTTAAAAACCCAGCATTTTAATTAAGAATTCTTGTAAACTTTCATAATTAATTTTAATTTCCCCTTTGATAAGCTTAACATCCTGTTATTCGTAGTCATAATATAAACTATGCTGCAAGTTGTTTATTCGTAAAGCTAAAGGGTTGTGCTCCAAACTTACCGACGCGGTTACTTTAAAAAAAAATACACGCAGGATTCGTTAACGAAGTCACAATATTTACAAACTAAGTTATAACTTATTTATCAAACTGAGATTTAAAATAAATTGAAGTTTATTTTAAATTTTAATATATTTTTTCAATATTTTTCCTCCGATTTTATGGAACGAATTTTTGAAATATTAATTTTATAAGGTGATTTATCTTTAAAACAAGCGCGAATTTTTCCAATAAGTCTTCTTGCTATTGCAACTATTGCTCTTTTTTTCCCTCTTTTTGCAGCTATTCTGTTAAATAACTCTTCCATTTCTGGATCTTTAGAAATAGTGGTCCAAGAACATTCAACTAATATTTTTCTTAATCTTGAATTGCCTTGTCTAGATATGTTTCCTTGTCTTATATTTTCTCCTGAGGAATATTCAACAGGGGTTAATCCCACAAAACTAAATAGTGATTTTTCATTTTTAAATTGCAACATGTCTCCAAGCTCATTCGCTAGAACTCTTGCAGATACCTCACCTATACCAGGAACGCTTTGGTAAATCAGTTCAATATGAGATTCATTTTCAGCTTGTTTTTTCAACTCTTTTTCTAATTCTTTTATCTGGGATTGCAAATATAGCCAGATATTTGCAAGACAATTAATTGTTATTTTTAATTCATTTTTCAGTTCTAAATAAACTAAATTCGATATATATTTTCTACTCATAACCTTTTCTTCAGAGAAATCAATATAACCAAATTGGAACAATTTATTTTTAATTTGATTTCCAGTACGGACCCTTTGAATCATTAGCTGTTCTCTAGTTCTTGATAATAACCTCTTATATTCTTGATCTAATGAAGGAATATTAATTCCAATCAAGCGTCCTAATGACAAATGTTCTGCTAATTTGTATGAATCTTTTTTATCTGTTTTAACTTTTTTATTGGCTGATATTTCAATAGATGAAGGATTGACTACTATATTTTTAATTCCTGAATCTAATAATTTCCTATGTAAATGAAAACCAGAAAACCCCGCCTCATACACCGAATATATTTCTGAATTTTGGTAATTATTTTTTAAAAACGAAATTAGGGCCTTTGGACATGCGGACATTGAAACTCGTTTTTTAACTATATCAGAACCTAGGGCAGTAACTGCGTACGTTTTTTTATGAACATCAATTCCCACATAAATTTTTTTCAAATTAGGACTAATTATGGATTCAGACATTTTAACCTCCAACTCTTAGAGGCGTTCTTTCAAAATAATACTCTGAAAAGGTTGATTTTCAAATCTAACCTAACCCTACTTCAACATAGCAACTTACCGTCTATCTATTATTTTTTAATTATTTTTATGACAGAATTCAGGAATCATTTGTTCAATTTTTGAAAAGACATCTTTCCAATTTCCTTGCTCATTTTGACGAATCAATTTTACGCTCTTATACCAAAAAGTATTTTCGCCTTCGCCAACATATCTTAAATCGGTATTTTTAGATAAAGGAACAAATGTAGGAATACCTAAGGCTCCAGCTAAATGAGCGGTTGAAGTGTCAGCGCTTATAATGCAGTCTAAATTTTTCATAATTTCTACAGTTTTTATAAATTTTGAATTATTATCTATCAGCTCTTCAATGGGTAAAGATTGTGAAATATTTTCTTTAATTCCACCATATTGTAAAGAAAAAAGTTTAATATTTTTATTTTCAGAAATATTAGATAACATTTTATAAGAATAGCTTCTGTCAGAATTATGAATATGATTTGCATCTCCAGTAACTATAACCCCTATTTTTATGATTTTATCATATTTACTGAATTTGTTACTATATTTATTATCGTTTAATGTTAAATAAGAGTTCGATTTAATATCAGCGATATTAATATTCAGATAGTGGGGTAAGCTCAATAATGAAACGTATAAATCATATTCAGGAATGTTATTCCAATCGTCAATGATCTCAATAGGTAAATTTTTGGGAATGTTATTCGAGTTTTTAAGAAGTTCAGCGAGCCCTTTTTGAGATAAAAATATAATTTTTTTAGGTTTTAAATCATTTAAATTGGAAATGAATCTAAAAAATTGGAGAGTATCCCCTATCCCTTTTACTCCATATATAAGTAATATTTTATCTTTTATTGATTGGTCTTTTTCCCATTGCGGTTTATCTTTTAATTGAAGCGGGGTCTTAAAATCAATAATTTTCTCTCCAAATTGGGATTCAATAACATTTGGATTTAAAGATAATGCATGAAAATAATTTTTTAAGGCATTATTCCAATCTTTATTTTTTTCATATTCTTTTGCTTTACTAATAAAATTTAAAGCACTGTCATTAATATTATTGTTTTCAAATGCTATCGAATTTAGAGGGATAAGACTTAGAAAAAATATAAACATTTTATTGCATTTTAAGAACATTATAGTTACTCCGATATCATGTTATAGGCCGTGTCCACAAAGTTTTTCGCCAAAATAGCTGACTATAAGGTGTAAATAATTAAAGAGTTGAAATTTGTAGTTGAAAAGATATGCTGCGGTTTAACAATTAACTTTTTTTGCAAAAAGGATTCCGTAGCATAATGAACAATCTACAATTATTTTATGAAAAATTTAAAGTCTATTTCCCCCAAAAAAAAATTAACCCTTCGCATTTTGCGCCGTCTTTTTATTATTTTATTAAATTTAGGTAGCATCTTTGTAACTTACTCCGACTGTCATTTTCCATTGTGGATGTCATGTAGGCAGGAATCAAATCAACAAGTTATCCATAG
>NZ_JBIPMD010000054.1:0-16431 GCF_044369315.1 Silvanigrella sp. | reverse complement strand
CAAAGGGCTTGCTTGTCCATGTTTTCGGAAGATTTTCTGCATGCCTTTTTAAGTACATATTCTTTTTCTAAAAACACATTCTCAACTCTTAACTGGCATCATTATTTTATTCAATAATTTCATATAATATAAACTCATTTTAATATTTAAAGACAAGGTTTTTTTAAAATAAATTATTAAATATATCAAATTAAAATAGATTTAATAAAAATTATTTTGTATTAGAAAAGTCAAACTCATAACAAGGTAGTTTACCCCAACTAAGCTGATTTTTTACATATAAAATGGAGTCAGTTGTAAAATTAAAAGTTGGAGACCAAAATACGCCCCAAAAATTAATTTCAGATTGAACTGCAGGATTTATCACATTAAAAATGAATTCAGATCTTACGATACCATAAAAGGGATTTATTCCTCCATTGATGCTAACGCAAACTTTATCACCTTCAGAAAGGTTTAATAAAAAATTTCCTGTAACACCTTTAAGTCCTGAGCAACCATTTTTAGTACAAACACTACCTAAAAATCCAGTTCCCCAAACAAAATTAACAGAAACATTCGTATCATTTTCTGCTAAAGAATTTGAATAGCTGGAAATATTATTACTTGCAGTTGCAGATAAACATACTAAAGATAAAATGGGAAATATAACTAATAATTTATTTAATAATTTCATATTAAAAACATCCTTTTGATAAAACACCATAACCAAATAAATAGCTACTCTTATTAATTAAAATTATTTAAATAGTCAAAGGTTATTTAAAGTTATTTATACATAATCTAAATAATTTTTAATTATTAAAAAAGTATAATCTGTAATATTTTACAAAATATACTTAATAAAAAGTAATTTTTAATTTAACAGTTCAATTATTTCGTAAAATCCCAGTTTGCACAAGGAAGAACTCCATTTGTATATTGTGTGTGAGCTAAATAAGAATCACCTTCAGTAACTTTGTATATAGGCAAATTTCCACCTGCATTCAGGTTTGAAGAGATAAAATCAATTGTAGTTTTACCGTCACTATTAATTTTAAAGAAGTAGTCATATCTTCCTGTGTAAAAAAAAGTGTATCCTAATTGAGAAACACAAACACTATCACCTTTTTTTAATTTATCTATAAATTTGTCACCATCACTAAGTGCAGAAGGTGTACAGCCATTTCTTGAGCAAACTGTAAAATCAAAAGCTGGAGTTCCTGCATTTAAAAATAAGAAATTTAGAGTAAAATTCGCATCATTTTTTTGCTCAGGCTCAACTGCAAATGCTGAAATGCTTGTTAATGAGAAAAATGAAGCTAGTATTTTTTTATTTAATGATATTTAGAATTCCTTTTTAAAAATATTTAATCATATTGCTTTAATTATCGATTTTTAATTAAAATCGCAAGGGCCTTTGCCCCAAGTAACATTATTCATTGCATAAGATAAAGTTTCTGAAGAGAAATTAAATTTAGGATTCATAAATGTACCCCAAAAATTAATTTCAGAGGGTTCGTTATCTAATTTTACAAATTTATAATTAGATCTAATTATTCCACCATGATTAATTCCACCAATTACGCTTACACAAATAGAATCACCTTTTTTAGCACTTAAAACCTTTTGAGTGAATGCTCCTTGAGCTGAATTACAATCGTTATTTAAACAAACATTTGCTAAAAAAGCCGTTCCAAAAACAAAATTTACGGCAACATTATAATAGTTCACTTCTGTATTATAATTTGTAATATTTGTTTCATTTGCAAAAGTGGATACGCTTGTTAATGCTGAAATACAAGAAATCGATAATAATTTATTTGATATTTTCATAATAAATACATCCTTTAATTAAAAACCATAACCAAAAAAAACAGTTATTCTTGTTAAGTAATTATTTTTAAATAGTCAATAAATATTTAATATAATTTTAATTCATATGTAATAATAATATAAAAGTATAGCTTTATTAAAATTTGTCAAAACGGCATTGTTGTTTTAATTGAATTATTTATATTTCTTATGTAACAACTTAAATTCTGTCTCTTATTAAATTTTTTATTTAATTAAAAATAAAATATTAATATTTATTTTTAGATTATAATTAATAAATTAATTTATAAATAAGTATAATTATGTGAATTATTGCAATTTATTTTTTTCATTAGTTAATATATCTATATTTAAATAAAATATATTTATATAATAGGATTATTTTTATTCATATTTATATGAAGTTTTATATTTTGCTAAATAAAATGAATAGTATAGGTGTAAGATATGGATATTAAAATAACTCTTGTTGCTCTTTATATGGTGTGTTTTCTTCATTTTTTAAGGACATAGCACCCTGTACTTTTTTATTCATAGGAAATAATTCAATATATTTTTTAGGTTCTCTTTCTTGCATAATGCGATAACAGGTTTCAACCATATGCTCTATTTGGGGTTTGCAATAATAATCTCCATCTCTTCCATAGGCACAGCGATTTTCTTTTGCGGATAACGTTCTAGGCATACAGTCAAGGTAATGAAATGCTTTATTTTTTTCAATGGTTTGCTGCATCATGTAAGCACTCGTTCCTCCAGGCAAATCTTCATCAAAAAATAATACGGCATTTGTTTTTTTAATAGATTCTAAAATGGTGGAAGTTAAATCAAATGGAATGAGTGTTTGAACATCAATAACTTCAACGGAAATTCCTATTTTTTCAAGCTCTATAGCAGCATCGTTTGCTACTTTGCAGCAAGCACCATAGGTTACCACAGTAATATCGTTACCTTGTTTTAGAATTTCAGGATGCCCTAAGCAAACCGTAAATTGACTTAAATTGTCTGGAACTTTTTCTTTAAGACGATAGGCGTTTAAGACCTCAATCACCAAAGCAGGGTTGTCGGATTGAAATAAAGTATTATATATTCCTGCTGCTTGAGTCATATTTCGGGGAACACAAATATACATGCCTCTTACGGAGCCTAATATCATAGATAAGGGAGATCCTGTGTGCCAAATACCTTCAAGTCGATGACCTTTGGTTCGAATGATAACGGGAGCTTTTTGTCCTCCTGCTGTTCGATAATGTAATGTGGCAAGATCGTCTGATGCGGTTTGTAAGCAATAAAGAAAATAATCTAAATACTGAATATCGACCAAAGGACGCAAGCCTCTGATAGCAGTGCCAATGCCCTGACCTAATATGGTAGCTTCACGAATTCCTGTGTCGGTGACTCGAAGATCTCCATATTTTGCATTCAAACCTTCAAATACTAAGTTAACATCTCCTAATTTTCCAACATCTTCTCCAATGACAAAAAATTTAGGATTATTTAAAAATAATTGATCAAAACATTTTTGAAGAACAATTCTTCCGTCAACGGATTCTGAGTCGTTTGAATAAATAGGATCTATTTTTGGAATATGAAGAGGAGATTCTTTTGATTCGCTATAGAGTTTATTTTCGTATAATTGTGCATATTTTTTTGAAAAATCAGAATAAAAATTTAATAATAATGTTTTTTCATGAGATTCTTCATTGGATAAAGAAACAATGGCTTTAAATAAATTGGAATGTAAAACTCTGCGATTTGAAGTAACAGAATTTTCAATATTAAAAATGCAATTTTGAATTTTATTAATTTGTTTTGTGTTTTTTAAAACTTTATTTAAAAGAGACAAGGCATCGTCAAATTCTTTTTTAATTGGATTCATTAATAATTCCCAGGCTTGAACCCTCGATTTTTCAACATGAATTCGTTCTTCTTCATCAATATCATTTAATTTATGTAGTGAAGCAATTTTTGATTTGACAATCCAATCACGAAATTTTTTTATACAGCAATACTCTTTTTCCCAGTCAAGTCTTTCTTTAGATTTATAGCGTTCATGGCTGCCACTGGTGGAATGTCCTTGGGGCTGTGTAATATCGATAACATGAATTAATGCGGGTTTGTGTTTTTGTCTTACTTTTTTAGAGGAGTCTAAATAAACTTCACAAAGTTTTAAATAATCCCAACCTTCAACTTGATATATATCTATTCCTGTTCCTTCTTTATCGGATTGAAAACCGGATAACGCTTTTGATATTGAGTTATTTACAGTTTGTAAGCTTCTTGGAACAGAAATACCGTATCCATTATCCCAAATTGACATGAGTAAAGGGACTTGTAAAACTCCGGCGGCATTCATTGTTTCAAAAAAGACGCCTTCCGATGTAGATGCATCTCCGATGGAACCAAAAACAATTTCATTACCGTTTTTTGAAAAATTTGATGATATTTTCTCTAAAGATTTTTCATTGCGATAAAGTTTTGATGCATAAGCAAGTCCTAACATGCGACTCATTTGTCCAGCAGTAGGAGAAATGTCTGATATTGAATTTTTCATATTCAATTGATTTTTAAACATTCCATTTTCATCTAATAAACGAACCCCAAAGTGAGAGTTCATTTGTCTTCCGCCAGAATGAGGATCGTTTTTAATATCAGGATCAGCATATAATTGAGAAAAAAACTGTGTTACATTAACATTACCAAGATACATTTCAAAAGTTTGATCTCTGTAATAACCCGTTCTGAAATCTCCATATTGAAAAGCTCTTGCTGCTGCTATTTGTGAAAGTTCAACACCATCACCAAAAATACCAAAGCTTGCTTTTCCAGTCAGGACTTCTTTTCTGCCTAGTAAACTTGCAAATCGACTTCGGATTGCTAAACGGTAATCTGCAATAATTTCTTCAAAAGTAAAAGAATACTTTCCATTTGGAGATTTCATAATTTGGGTTGTTTCCATAGAAACTCACTCCTATAAACTTTGATATAAATGCATTATCCCAAAAATATGGGATTGCTTTTACATACACATATATGAGAGAATTAAAAAAATCTACCAATGAGCTTCTTTTTTTAAAAAGGAGTGCCTAAACATTTTTAGGAATAAAATGAAAAATATTTTTAGTTTATGCATATTTTTAATGGTAAATTTTTGTATATATGCAGAATCAATGACTCCTCCATCTACATGTAATTATATGCAAATTGATGGATTTCTTTATGATTATCAATTAATATTATCTGATAATTCAAAGAGTTCTGGAAAAACTTATCAAATATTCACAGGCAGACCGGCTTTTGGATTTTGTTTTCAATTAAATGATATAAATATTCGCCCAAATATTGCTTTAAATCCATATAATTCATCTACAGAAGGTTCTCTTTTATTTGGTAGAGAGTTTCATAAAAAATTGGAATTAGGGCTTTATACTTTAGTAAACAGTAGCCAAAAAACTCTTGGAGAAGGTAATTATTTAAATGAAACTTTAGAGTCTAACTTTTTAATAGGGCCTTATATTTTTATTTATCCAAAATTTAATGATGAGGATTTATTTGAATTCTTTTTTAGAGTTGCCTATGAATATGATATCATTCAAAATACGGTAAATAACTCAACAACTCTTATGACTAAAAAAGCGGGTATAAATATTGCAACTCGATTTTTATACGGAATGAAAATAAAAGAACATTTAATTTATTCGCCAAATATTGAATTTATTTATTCATATACTATAGATATGGTTGGTGGAAATATAGCAAAAAATTTAATAGAAACAAAAATTTTACCAATATCCATTCGCTGGGAATTTTAAATTAAAATAAGGGGATATTAAAATGCAATCTCAATTAGTAATAGGAGTTTTAACTCTATCGGGACCTCAGATTTTAATTTCATTTTTAGAGAAAATTACTTATTTTTCTCGAAGTTTTAATAGCCATAATAAAGAATTTTATTTTCCTAATTTTGTTTTTTTTACTTTATCAAATAATATTAATTTTAATAAGAAAATAAATGAAATAGAAACAAAAAATTCTATAAAAATATTGTTAGAAAATTATAATCACGCAAATTTTGATTGTTTTTTAGTTATAGGTAGTAATTCTTGTTATTATATTGATTATATTTCGAGTTTAATTAAAGCCCCAATTATTAACATGGCAACTGAAGTTGCAAAATTAATTTCAAACGATTATAAAAAGCCAGCTTTGTTAATAAATGATGCAATAATGAATCATAGTTTTTATCAGAATGAATTGAGTCCTATAGGAGTTTCTTATTTTTATGATGAAACTTTGCAAATTTTAGTAAATGAACTAGTCATATCAACCAAACAAACAGGACTATCAAATCATTCTAAAAAAATATGGAAAAATATTTATACGCATTGTGAAGAAAATAATTGTGATAGTATTGTCTCAGATTTTTCTGAATTATCATTATTATTAGATAATAAAATTGGGAAAAATATTATTCCAATAATTGATGCAAATGATATTCTTGCTTTTTCCTGTATTAAAAACTGTTTAAATTTAGATTTAAATTATTACAAAAAAGCTTTATAAGCTTCAAATTTAATTGCATTATTTGAGTTTTGATCAACAAGAATATATCTTTTATTCAAATTTATTCCAATAACCTTATTGCTTATAGAATTTAATTGGATATATCCATCTTTATTCAAAATCCATTTTTGACTGTTGTTCATATTGCATGAATTTACTTCGATAAAGTTATCTTGGTTGACTGATAAACAAAAATCATTTTCAATTCTTGTTTTGAATTGTTTTTCTTCGTTATCGTATCCCCAAATTTGTCCTCTACTTTCATCACATTCCGATTCTGTTACGATTTTATTTTTTTGTGCAAGAATGCATTTTGTATTTTGAGTATCTGACATATTTTGTAGTCTAATATTTTGTTCTGCTGCAAAATAGGGAGAACTCCAATCGACTGCAAAGTTTTGAGTAATATCTCGTGTTTTATAATTATCTGTTTCAATACTTACATATGACATAAATCCCAGTGAAGTTTTTTTTCCTAAAATAACTCCTGTTTCTGCATTTGTTCCCATTTCAAAATTTGATTTTCCGACATTATTTTTATTTGTCTTATAGATAGCTTGAAAAGTAGGCGTAAAAGATTTGTGACTTATAGCAGAGAATTTATTTTTATTTGCCGTCCAACTTTTTTTCCATATTGCTTCCGTATAATGACAGGAATTAAAACTTTTTCTGGAGATATAATCGCATATTTTATCATTTACTTTTGAGTCCCAGATCCAACTTGCAATATTATTATAGCTGGCATTTTCTACGGTATATTCTTGGGTAACATAAGAAACATTTCTTGAATCCGAAACTTGAATAGAAGCGCCTAAATTTACAACAGCATAGGGGTGTGCGTTTGATGTTCCTGCATTTAACCCTCCTGAGATACCTACTGTCATTCCATTGGTTTTTGTAATAGATGCTCCTGGGTTTGTATTTTGAGGAAATGTTTCAACTAAATGAACATCTCTGTTGTTCGTATTATTTTTAATCCAAAAATTATATTTATTGGCGTATGGTCCTACAAAATCTCTTTTCGTTAATAAAATATTCCAACGATTAAATCCTTGATTAATCTCTTTGGCAATATGCCATCCTGTACCTCCTTCTTCTTCTGGAGACACTGTTAAAAGAATATATTTAGCATTATCAGTTTTTATCATTAATCCCGTTTTAGGATCTTCTTTCATAGTTGCTTTAGAGCCAGACATATCTATTTTATAATTTAATTCAAGAGAAGCATTTCCATTACAATAATCTTTTGTTTCCTCGTCATTTGAAAATACTTTCATAGGACAAGAAATGTTTTTTTTCACCAAGGAAACTGTTGCGGAAGATATTTCAAAAGTTTCCGAAATTCCTGTATCATTTCTGACAATGGTAGAATTTGTTTTATATGATTTTTTATTTAATTTTTTTAAATATTTATTAAGCTCTTTTTTTGAAGGTTTTTCTTGAAATACAATATATTTTGGACCCTCTTGCATTTTTTTAATTAGGATTAAATTTCCTTGAAAACTAAGTCCTCCTAAATTTTCCATTATAAACTTATGTTTTTCAAAATTTTCATCTTTTTCATTATCAATGATTATTGTTTTATTTTTTTCATATTGTTGTTGATAATTATTTAAATCTAGGATTTCCGTATTTTTATAATTTATTTCTGTTGAATTATCTTCAATATTTTTATTATTATTTTTTATATTTTCTGTTTTTTTCCACAGTTTGAAAATATCAAAGAAAATAGACATGCAAATATCAGTTTATTTTGAATATTATTTTTCATATTTTTACTCCATATTGTGTTTTCGAATTTATATTGTTAAACTTTTATTTTTGCAATGATTATTTTGTAATGATTATTTTTTTAAATTGAAAGAATAAATTGGTATTCAATAGGCTATTTAAAATGTAGCTTTTTAAAAAAAAATATTTTATTGAGTAAAGATATTATAAATAATTATAAAATAAAGTTTCCTTATAATTTTAATTATAAGGAAACAGTAAAAATAGAAATAAATTATTCATTTTTTAGAAAATGTAATAATATTATTTTGATCTTGTTTTGCTTGAATGATATCACCTTCTGCAAACTTACCTTCAAGAAGTTCCATGGAAAGCGGAACTTCAATGAGATCTTGAAGAGCGCGTTTTAAAGGCCGAGCACCAAAATTCACATCCCAGCCCTCTTGTGCAATTGTTGTAACAACCGCAGGATCAACTTCTAGGTTCATATGTTGCTGTGCAAAGAGTCTATTGTTGAGTCTACCGATTTGAATGCTTACAATTCTTTCAATGACATCTTCACCAAGTGCATTAAAAATAACAGTTTCATCGATTCGGTTTAATAACTCAGGACGCATGTGTGTCAGCAATTCTTCCATGACGGCTTGTTTTAATTGCTCATTGTTACGTTGGTCTACGGGTGCTTCCAGAATTCGATGAGCACCAATATTACTGGTCATAATAACGATACAGTTTTGAAAATTAATGGTTCTTCCTTGACCATCGGTTAAGCGGCCATCGTCTAGCATTTGAAGAAGAACGTTTAATACTTTTGGATGCGCTTTTTCAATTTCATCAAATAGCACAACAGTATAAGGTTTACGGCGCACTGCTTCGGTGAGTTGCCCGCCATCTTCAAATCCAACATAGCCTGGAGGGGCACCAATTAATCTGGATACGGAATGTTGTTCCATATATTCAGACATATCTATGCGAATCATAGACTTTTCTGTATCAAATAAACTTTTAGCAAGTGCTTTAGCCGTTTCTGTTTTACCAACACCAGTAGGTCCTAAAAAGAGGAAAGATCCCATTGGTTTATTTGGATCCTTAAGTCCACTTCGAGTAAGACGAATGGCATTGGCAACAGAACGAAGGGCGTGATCCTGTCCAACAACAGTTTCGCGGAGTTCGTCTTCTAATTTTAATAAACGTTGGCGCTCTGCAGAAAACAATTTATTTAATGGGATTCCTGTCCAAGTTGAAACAACGGTAGCAATGTCTTCTGCATCAACCTCTTCTTTTAAGTAAACAGAACTTTCATCCTGTTTTAAGTCTGGATTTTCAGATGAATTTTGAGTTAAATTGCGAAGTCTTTCTTGAAGTCTTGGCATTTCCCCAAATTTGATTTCACTAGCACGAGCGTAGTCTGCTCTTCTTTCAAAATCTTCCATTTTGACTCGAGCTTGTTCTAAATCTTTTTTGAGTTTATTAATTTCATTCACACTTCCCTTAGCCAATTGCCATTTTTCACGAAGTTTTTTAGCTTCTGTTTCAAGATCTCGCAATTGATTTTCAATATCCGTTTTTCTTCCAAGGGCTTGATAATCTGTTTCTTTAGAGAGAACAACAAGTTCAATTTTGTAGGATGAAATTTTACGATCAATGGTATCAATTTTTTCAGGGACGCTATCCAACTGAATTTTTAATCTACTGGAAGCCTCATCAATAAGGTCAATGGCTTTATCTGGTAAAAATCTATCCGTAATATATCTGTCAGATAACGTAGCAGCAGCAAGTAAAGCGTTGTCTTTAATTCGGATTCCATGGTGAATTTCGTAGCGCTCTTTTAAGCCTCGTAAAATAGTAACGGTATCTTCAACACTTGGCGGATTGACCATGACAGGTTGGAATCGACGTTCCAAAGCGGTGTCTTTTTCAATAATGCGGTATTCGTCTAGAGTTGTTGCACCGATACAACGCAATTCACCGCGTGCAAGAGCTGGTTTGAGCATATTACCTGCATCCATGGATCCTTCGCCGCCACCGGCTTTTACCATCGTGTGAATTTCGTCGATAAAAAGAATTATTTTTCCAGCAGCATCTTGAACAGCTTTTAAAACAGCTTTTAAGCGTTCTTCAAATTCACCTCTAAATTTTGCTCCGGCAACCATAGCAGAAATGTCTAAACTCAAAAGCTTTCTATTTTTTAGGGTTTCAGGCACGTCACCACGAATAATACGTTGTGCTAAACCTTCGGCTATAGCTGTTTTACCTACGCCTGGTTCCCCAATTAAAATAGGATTGTTTTTAGTACGACGTGATAAAATTTGGATCACACGACGGACTTCGCTATCGCGTCCAATAACAGGGTCAAGTTTATTTTCTTCTGCGAGTTTGGTTAAATCACGAGCGTATTTATCAAGAACACCTAATTTATTTTCTGGGCTCTGGTCAGTCACTTTATTGTTGCCTCTTATGGTTAAAATTGCTTTTTGAAGGGTATTTGTGTCTAAATTATATTTTGAAAATAAATTGGCTACCGAAGGCTGTTTACAGGTAGGTGCCGCAATTAAAAAATGCTCAATAGAGATAAACTCATCTTGCATTTCTTTTTTAAATTTATCGATAGATTCCATATAAGAGGATAAAAAAGGTCCACTTGTAGGCTCATTTCCTCCAGAAACCTTGGGAAGGAGATCGACAATTTTTTTTAATTCATTTGATATTGTTGGTATTTTTAAACCTAGATGCTGGCAAGTCATACGGATGATTTCTTCTTCTTCCGTAAAAATGACTTGAAGAATATGAGCTGGCGTAAGTTCAGGGTTGCCATTTTTTTTTTGCTATTGTATGCGCTTCATTGATAGCATTTTGAGCGCGGTGAGTCAGATTTAAGGCCATGTTGATTATCTCCTTGAAATTTAGGGAGTTCTAAAATGTTAAATTTTAGAGAGAAGTATTTGGCAACTCCTATCATTTTAAGATTTATCCAGTGAAACCTTTGTCAAGACCTCGTAACAAGAAAGTAGTAAATATCTTTTTGAAAGCAGCCTCTTTAAGAAACAAAAGAATATGGTAAACCATCGTTTGGGAAATGCTCCAAAATATCTTATGAAGTTTTTTGGTGTTATGATGTTTTATTTACAAAATGAGGTTAATGGAAGTGAATCTTTTATTTAGGCTTGCACTTAATTTTATTTGCAAAAAAAACTCAAAAGTTTTGAGCTTTACTTCTTTAGTTTCTATTGTAGGAATATCATTTGGTGTTGCTGCTTTTTTAGTGGTGATTACAGTTTTAAATAGTTTTCAATCCGAAATAAAAAATATCATTTCATCTGTTAACCCTAATTTAATGATTTATTCTTCTTCAGGTATTAATAATCCGAATGAATTTCAAAAAGAATTAAAAAAATTAATAAATGTTCCTTTAAATTCAATGAGTAACTTTATCTATCAAGAATCTATAATGGGCTTAGGAAGGCAAACTTCTGCAGTTTATATTAAGGCAATAGAAGGAACAAAATCTTCTTCTGCGTCGAATTTAAATCCATATATGCATCCTAAAAATGCACTTCAGACTTTAGATGTTTCTAGTAAACTTATAGATAAGAAAAGAAACACATTAGATGAAGGAAATAAACCAGAAAACTTGCCTCATGTTATTTTAGGAAAAGAATTAGCTGAAAATTTAGATGCAAAGATAGGTAACACTGTAACCTTAATGACGTTTGGCACGGAGAGAAATACTTTGGGTGTTCGTTATAATAAATTATATGTAACAGGTATTATTGATACTGGACTTTCTGAAATTGATAAAAAACAAGTGTTTATGAATTTTGATGACGGAATTAAACTATTTGGTTCTCATAATTGGGCTAGTGGAATTGAAATTAGTATGAAAAACCCAGATCAAGCATTAATGATTTCCAAAAAATTAAATTTAGAAATTCCTTATAATGTCATTTCATGGCAACAACTTCATACAGGACTTTTTGAGCAAATTGAAAGAGACGGAACCGCAATTCAATTGATTGTTCTCATTATTTCATTTGTAGCGGGATTTAATATTATTGTTACATTAAGTTTAACTGTAATGGATAGAGCAAAACAAATCGCATTATTAAGAGCATTAGGTGCAAAAAAATCTTTAGTAATTAGCACTTTTGTTTATTCTGGAATTGTTTTAGGAATATTTGGATCTTCTTTAGGTGTAATCTGTGGACTTATCATATTGAAAATATTTTCAGGTATTTATTTAGGCGATTTTCAAAAGTTTTATTACCTTGAAAAAATTCCAGTTCATATCGATATTCAACTCATTATTTTTGCATTTTTTACATCAATTTTTTTATCCTTTATTGGAGCATTATATCCCGCGTGGAAAGCATCGAGGGTATCTCCAATGCATGGCTTAAATCAAGGAAACTAGAAAGGTAATATTTTATGACAACTCATATTGGGTTTGCTACGTCTCAAGGGACAAAACCTTCAAGCCATTCATTAGGTAGAGTTTTTGAATCGAGAAGAAGAGTTCTTTACAATGGAGGGCCTAGCGTAACACCTGTTGGATTTGGTTCTTATCGCATTGGTTTTTCTAAAAATTTAGGATTTCCAGATTGTGTAAATGCCCTTGAAAGTGCTCTTCGAAAAGGATTAAATTTAATTGATTCCAGTTCTAATTATGGACATGGGCAATCTGAAATGTTAATTGGAAAAACAATTACGAAATTAATAAATGAAAATATTATTAAAAGAGAAAATATTGTTGTTGTTTCGAAAGTTGGCTATATTCAAGCTTCAAATATTGAATTAGCAAAATCCAGAGAATTACAAGGTAACGGATTTCAAGAAATCAGTAAATTTGGAGAAGAAACATGGCATTGTATTCATCCCGATTTTATTTTTGATCAAATTGAACGTTCTTGTAGTCGATTAGGCCTTGAAACAATTGATGTTTACTTACTTCATAACCCTGAATATATGTTAAAAAGATTTGAACTTGATGGCATGGATGTTCAAGAAGCAAGAACTTTATTTTATAGTCGCTTAAAAGAAAGTTTTATTGCACTCGAAAAATTAGTTTCTGAAGGAAAAATAAAAGCATATGGAATTAGTTCAAATAATTTAGGGGCTCCTCAAGAAGAATATTCTTCTGTATCTATTAAAAAAGTTCATGAAGTCGCAAAATCCATATCTGAAAATCCAAATTTTAAAGTGGTTCAATTTCCAATGAACTGGATAGAAGTTTCACCAGCATTTTATGACATAGAAGATCTAGGAGAATCCACTCTTTCCTATGCTCAAAAGAATGACATTGGGGTTATGCTAAATAGACCTTTTAATGCCATGTTTAATGACGGGCTCATAAGATTAACAAGACCGCAAGTAAACAAAGAAGAAATGAATAAATTAGATGCAGGTATGAAACTAGGACTTGAAAATTGGTCAAAATTAGCTTCCGATTTGGAGCGTCTTGCTAAAGAACAATTAGCAGATGTATTGGGTTACGACGATGCAACTTTATCCCAAATTGTAGTTTCAACGTTAGCTTGGTATCCTGGAGTCACAAGTGTTTTATGTGGAGTTCGAAAAGAACATTATGTTGATGATGTAGAACAAGCTCTAGCTCGTCCTTCATTGCCAAGAGCAAAAGAGCATTTGTATGGTATTTATGAAAACCTGGAATTTAGCACTTAGTTTGTTTTAAAATGGAGAGTTTATATGAATCTTACCCAAGAATTTTCTAAATTTGCTCTTGCAACGGGTCCGCAATGGGTAATGTATTTGTTAATTGTTTGTAGTGTTATAAACGTAGCAATTATTATTGATCGTATTATCTTTTTTCAAAAAATGAAAGGTGATTTTGCTGAGTTTATTAAAAATTTAACGGAACGATTAAATTCTTCAGAGCCAATTGAGCAAACATCTGCATGGTGTTCTGGGCAAAAAATGCTTGAGGCTAATGTTGCTGCTGTAGGTTTAGAGCGTAGTAAAGATAATTTAAAAGCAGCAGAAGAATCTATGAATGCAACTATGATTGCGGCTAAAACAAGATTAGAAAGAGGAACTGTTATTCTTGGTACTTTAGGAAGTAACACCCCTTTTCTAGGATTATTTGGAACTATTATTGGTATTATTGAAGCCTTTCATGCTTTATCAACAGCTGCTGCTCCTGGTCCTGAAGTCATTATGGCGTCCATTTCTGAAGCACTTGTTGCGACAGCACTTGGAATTTTAGTTGCTATTCCTGCTGTTGTTTCTTTTAACTTTTTCAATCGTGCGATTAAAAAGAAAATGGCTAATAGTGATGCCACTTCAAGAATTGTAATGACCCATTTAGGCTCTAATCAAAGAAAAGGGGGCTAAAAAATGGCTGGTAAAATTGGTGGTGGTGATGAACCCATTGTTGACATAAATATTACTCCATTTGTGGATGTTGTTTTAGTTTTGTTAGTTATATTTATGGTAACAGCACATTTTATTGTAAATAAAGGTATGAAACTCGAATTACCAAAAGCAGTTACAGCCGAGCAATTACAAAATCAAAAAACGTTCAATATTTCTATTAATAAAGATGGCGAATTTATGCTTGATGGAAAAATGGTAACAATAGATCAATTAAAATTAGCGGCGCGTGATGCCACTCAAACTAAGGCGAAAATTGTTGCTATGATTAGTGCTGATAAAAGTGCTCTTTATAATTCTGTAGTTATTGCAATGGATGCTCTTCGCTCGGAAGGGGTATCAGATTTCGCTTTACAACTTGATCCCGTCACACAAAAAAAATAAGATGAGGCTCCAATTGCCCTTTTTATGGAGCCTGAGCAATGCTAAATCAAAAAGCTTTAATGAATGAAAATATATGTTCCCGAGTATGGACACAGCCTATTAAAGGAACAAGAGAAGGTAACGAAAAAATTGGGCTAGAAATGGAAATGCACGCCTATGATTCAAATACCCTGGCTCCCATTGGAACAAATGGTTCAAAAATGGATGTGCAAATATTATTAAAACGTGTAGCTGAAATATCTACTCCTATTAAAATTAAATATGATGAATCATCATCTTTAATTACAGATGTTTTTTTTAAACAAGGTGGAAATATCAGTGCAGAACCAGGTGGACAAATTGAGTTTTCATCGGCGCCTTACGAAAGATTATCTGATTTAATTGAAAACGTTACAAAAGGATTAAAAATTTTAGAAGAAGCTTCCGATGGCGAACTTGTTTTTTTATCGCATGGAACAAATCCTATTGCAGCAGAAGATCATCCTTTAGTACTTCCTAAAGAACGTTATCAAATCATGACTCGTTACTTTGAATCGGCTCCTCAGGTGCGCGGTGTTGATATGATGAGACATAGTGCTACCGTTCAAGCAAATTTAGATATTTTTGGAGATGAAAATTGGCAAGATGCGGTTGATCTTATTTTAGTTTTAGTTCCAATCACACAAAATTTGTTTGCCAATTCTCGTTTTTTAAAAGGTAAAAAAAGTAAATTTTATTCGGAAAGACAAGAAATTTGGAATCAAATGGATCCCACTCGTTCTGGTATTCCAATAAATATGCCTTTTGCAGAAAATTCGGAATGTGCTTATGCGGAATGGGCACGTAAAGCAAACGTATTTTATGTGGAAGGATTGTCTATAAAAGATCAGCCCTTATATAATGAACTCACTTTTGAAAATTGGTTAAAAAATGGATATAAAGGCATTTTTCCAGATATAACAAGTTGGGAAACCCATTTGGGTACGTTATTTCCTCATTTGAGATTGAGAGATTTTCTTGAAATACGTCATATAGATGCTCAACCGTTTGAACATACTTTAGCCCCCATTGCTTTCTTTCATGCTCTTGCCAAAACCAAAAAAATTAGGCAAGCTGTTTGGGATTTACTTAAGAAAAATAAAGTAGATGTAAAAAATGTTTTTAATTCAAATTCAAGTTTTTCACACTTATATAATCCTTTATTAGATTTTGCTGTTGATATTTTAAATCAACATAAAGAATTCGAAGGTATGAAAGCTGTTCTTGCCTATAAAAACTTTCTTCTACTAAAAGAGTCTTATTGGGAAGCGAATAGTGCAAAAGAATTTGTAACAAAAAATATAACTTTTAATCCTTCTCAAGAGTTTCTTAAAAATCTTTTGTAAATTTAATTTTATATATTAAATTTCTATAGAAGGTATAAAGAAAGTGCAAAAAAAGAATAATTAATGCCAGTTAAGATTTGAGAATGTGTCTTTAGAAAAAGAATATGTATTTAAAAAGGCATGCAGAAAATCTTCCGAAAACATGGACAAGCAAGCCCTTTGTTAAACGGACTTTGGATGCCGTTTGAAT
>NZ_JBIPMD010000226.1:0-5158 GCF_044369315.1 Silvanigrella sp. | reverse complement strand
TAAAGAAAAAATATCTAAAACAGTAACAGAAATTTATTTATTGCCCCAAGAAGAAAAAATTCCAATCTTGTGTCGAAGTCCACAAATGTTAAGTGTATTTTCTTTATTAATTTATGAGATTGTTCATCCTATGCGTGAAATTAAGGGTTCTAATTGTATGATTGCAATTAAGACAAAGTCAAAAAAAATTGTTGATATTATTTTTACTTGTATGCCGCCAGGTGCTTCTTTATTTGTTGAAGCTTTAATTGAAGAAAAAATACAACCTATACTAGATATGCATAAAGCTAAAATTAATTGTGAATTTAATTCAATTAGTTCTACTATTATAATTTCATTGGAGAGAGCTTAAATTATTTTTTGATTAGTGATTACTTTTTCTTCATAATCCATATTTCTAGAAGGCGCATTTCCTTTAATTAAAAAATCATCCAAATATGAAAAACAAATTAATGTTTGAAAAGCAGAGTTTAAATGTGCTAAAACATGAGGCGATGCTTTTTTCTTTAAAAAGTCATTCTTCATAAAATCATAAAGGCTTGTAACATATTTTACATCAATTAATCCTGTTTCTTTAGCTTTTACGATGATTTGATCGAAATGAGTTTTTAAAGTAACTTCATTAAACAAAAATGGGGCTCCAAATTGTTTTTTTGGAGTTAAAGCAGCTTGTCCTAGTCTCTTTTGATAGCTTCTTCTTAAAATAGATTTATCTTCTGTACCTCTGATAAGCATACTATCTTTTAATTTAGCTGCAATATGTGACATTTCTTTTGATAAAAAGGGAGTTCTTCCTTCAACCGTATTTGCCATTTCCATTCGATCTCCAACCCAGTTTAGAACTTGGACAGGAAGATGTGTTTTTGTAAAATAATTTTGCCAAAGTAACAAAGCGTTTTTAGGATCTGTCAAAAAGGATTCTTCTGAAGATAATCCAAATGAAAACCAAGAGGCGACAGATTCTTTTTGGTCTGCAAGCCATTTTAATGCTTCTTCATTTCCTAAAATTGAAGTAGCTATGGTTTTTATTTGGCCAAATAGAGGATGAGGAATGCCCCAAATTTTTAAACTTTCAATAAAATCTTCTCCAGATCCTTCTGAACTCGATCCGGCAAGCCAAGGATCTTTCTCATTAGAGGAAGCTTTTTTTGCGAATACTCCGGAGTCTTTTAAACTATTTCCTGTAGGAAGTTTATTGATACGATCTAAAATATTTTCGCCAGCTTGAATATTTAATGCAAATTTCCACCAACTTGCATAATGGAAACTTGGATACCCACAAAATAATTCATCAGCGCCATCTCCCGTTAATACTCCTTTGACATATTTTCCAGTAAACCGACTCAGCCACCATTTTGCAGAACCATTTGTGTAGGGTTGAATATTTTCTGAATGATAAACGGCATGTTTGTAAGAATAAATTAAATTATCATTGCTTACTTTCAAAATATTGGGTGTAACCCCCATTTTTTGTGCAAAAGATAAAGCTTCTGTCGATTCACTATATTCTTCAGCTTCAAATGATATCGTAAATGTTTTTAAAGGATTTTTAATTTTATTTTTTAAATAATATTGAACAGCTTCATAGGTAACCGCTTTTGAATCTATACCACCACTTAAATAAACACCAAGTTCAACCTCGGAAAGCATTCTATGTGCAACAGATTTTTGTAAACTTTTAGCAAATTCACTATACAATTCTTCTTGATTTGAATCATTATCATTTAAGGGCGGTCTTACAGGAACTTTTTTCATTTGTAATTTACAAATAAACATGTCACCTTGTTTTTTTGCATAAAGAAACGAATTTGCTGGTACCTGTATGATGTTTTGATATGGTGTACGAATGGGTTCATATAATCCAACAAATTGTCTTAAAAAACCTTCTTTATTCCATCTTTTTGGAATGGAAAGACCTTTTATTTCACTTGAAAATTGAATGGATGGTGTTTTAAATAAATACGAATCTTTTGCAGTAGAAAATATATTTGTTTGAACATCTTCTAATGCTAAAAATAAAGGTTTCACTCCAAATGGATCTCGCATTGCGATCATTTCTGAGCCATCCGTATTACAAATTACAAAACTATATTCACCATCAATATATTTTTCAATTTCTAAACCGTAATTTAAAAATCCTTCTAAAATAGTTTCGGTATCGCTTTTGGTTTCAAATTTGTAACCTTGTTCAGCAGTAATTTTTTTTCTTAAAATATTATGATTGTATATTTCTCCATTGAAAACAATGACCCATTTTTTATTTTTACTTAACATAGGTTGAAAATTAGAAGCTAAATCTACAAATGCTAATCTAAAATGAGCAAGTAACAAATTATCGAATTCAACTTTGCGCATAGGCTCGTTGCCTCTATGTTTTACATTAGAGGCATTCACAAAAAATTTTGCTTTAAACTCTGCATTTGATGAAAAGATACTCGTCGAATTAAAAATAACGCCTGAATATCCGCACATATTTTCCTACTTTTTAGATGTTTCCTTAGCAAGTCTAGCAAGTATTGCAAGTGAGCGCGTTACGGGATTATTCCCTAAGTCATTTTCAATATTAGGGTTTAATATAATTTCTTTCCACAAAGCAAACTCAGATGAAACTTCTTGCTGTGAAGAAGAATTCTGGATTTGTGCTTGAAATCTCGCTTCTGCATTTGCGTATTGCATTGCTTCTGTTCTTGTTAAACGTGATACTAAGTGTAATGCATATAATGATTCGGTGCGACTTGCAAAAAAAGGAGATTTTTTTCTCATGGAGCGTGCTAAAAATTCCACATAGTCATAGTGTGGTTTCGATGGTTCAAAATTTTCTAGTAGAGTTTCTCTATACACTTTTTCTAATAAGGCAAAAGAATATTCCTGTAACCATAATGCGGGTGCCGTTTGGAAAATAGTAGCACAATATGTGCTGCCGCCTTCAATAACCCATGCAGGAGGTTCTCTTAAGCTTGCATCCCAAATATGGGCGGCTAAAGTACGAATCCATCTCCATTGAACCCGTTTAAAGAAACGGCTTTCTTCGTTTTGCAATGGCATTTCTACAGCCCAATTTGCAATGTATTTAGAGACATAATTGTTGTCTTTTTCTGTTAATTTAACTAAAATTGGGAAGATATGTTGAGTTAATAAAATGGATTTATCAATTAAACTTGGCTCATTGTCATGATTTTTTTGAATAGGGTGAGTTGCTAAAAATGAAAAATCTTTTTGAATTGCTCGAATAAGACCACGAATGATTTGTATTTGTGTTCCCGCACTTTCTGCAGCAAATTTTATTGCGCTTACAAAACTTTCTGAGCATTCATCGTGTAAAACAACTTCGACAAGAGCTTTTTCAAAAATCCATTCTATAACAAAACCAATTTTAAATTCCGATGCTTTATTTATTTTAAAAATATCTAAAACTGTTTTTAAATGTTTGATTCTTCCAGATGTTCCGTTAATGGATGGATTCGTTTTGTAATAAAATGTTCCGTTACGTAATAGATGATCATCTGATGATTTTAATATAATATTTACCATTTCTAGTGGCTCAGGACGAACCGTAGCTACCGTTGTTTCATTTGTATAATCATTGGGTGACATAAGCATAAAACGAAGTTGCTGGAAATGGGGGGAGTTTCTCATTAGTTTTGCTAATGTTGGATTTGTTGTTTTAATCAGAACGGTTAAACTGGATTTGTCGTCTAAATTAACTTGTTTTCTTTCATGAAAAAAAGTCAATACTTTTTCAGATAGACTTTCTATCAATTTATCTATTTTAACTGGATTTTGAGCTTCGTTTTGAATGTTCTTTTGCAGATAACGAAGCAGGGCTCTTAAAGAGCCAGAAGCGGCTTTAAAGGATAAAAATTCGGGAAACTGAGGATGTGTTGCGAGGTAAAAGACGAGGTCGCTACAATCCTCTGTAGAGTTTGCTTGAGTAACGGCTTCTAAAATGCCATTACATGTAGCTGTATTTAAAAGATGCGACGGAACATGCGACTCAAATATTTGTGCTCGCAGAACATCGGCTATTGTCTGTGGAGAGATTTTTCTTTCCACAAAACCCATTAACATATGAGAAACAATTCCATCAGTGGATTGCTGTTCTGCACTCATTTGAAATTCGTTGCGCAGATTCTTCATTGTTATCTTGACTCCTGACCATAAGTTAGTGTTACCCTGTGTTCCCGTGTCGAAACAAGATTGTCGAACGGAGTAAGTCTAATGCAATATAACGATAGTAAGGCCCCTAAGCGGTTCTCTCAACACCCTGTTAAATATATATTCGTTACCGGCGGAGTCGTCTCCAGCATAGGTAAAGGTCTTGCTGCAGCAAGCATAGGAGCTCTTCTTGAGACACGTGGTTTACGTGTAGCAATGACTAAAATGGATCCATATATCAATGTAGATCCAGGCACCATGTCTCCTTTCCAACATGGAGAAGTTTTTGTTACCGATGACGGAGCAGAAACAGACCTCGATTTAGGTCACTATCAACGTTTTACCAAGGCAAATCTTGCAAAACGAAATAGTTTCACCTCGGGACAAGTCTACGATACGGTCATCAACAAAGAGCGCCGTGGTGACTACCTAGGAGGAACAGTACAAGTTATTCCTCACATTACAGATCAAATCAAAGCAAACATCATTACGGCATCTGAAGGAGCTGATGTTTCGATCGTGGAAATTGGTGGTACGATTGGCGATATTGAAAGCCTACCATTTCTCGAAGCCATTCGCCAGTTCCGTAATGATGTTGGCAAAGAAAATTCTATTTTTATCCATGTAACATTAGTTCCTTACATCCGAGCAGCCGGGGAATTAAAAACAAAACCAACCCAACACTCTGTAAAAGAGCTTCGTTCTATTGGAATTCAGCCAGACATTTTAATTTGCCGTGCGGATCAACCGATGGCGCAAGATGTCCGTATGAAAATTTCAACTTTCTGCAACTTACCAAAAGAAAGCGTTTTTGAAGCGCTAGATGCTGATAGTATTTATAAAATGCCAATTATTTATCACGAGCAGAGAATGGATGCTCGAATTGTTGAATTATTGGGTATTTGGACAGCGCAGCCAAATTTAGATGAATGGAATCGCATTATTGAATGCATAGAAAGACCAAAACACCATCTTAAAATTGCTGTTGTTGGAAAATATATGG
>NZ_JBIPMD010000225.1:0-5161 GCF_044369315.1 Silvanigrella sp. | reverse complement strand
ACAAATTCTAAAAGCACTTCACAAAATGAATCTATTGTTCCTTCTGGAATAGGCCCATTAACAAAAGAAGAGTATGAAATTTCAAACAAAGTGACAGGATTAAAATATGAAAGCTTAGAACTAAAGTCATTATTTGATATAGCCCAGGAATCTGAATTCAGAACTTCTAAACAATTACAAGACTTAAAACACTTTTTGGTAGAAGCGCAAAAAAATGCTTTAAAACTTCAAAGCATTCCAGATATTGCTCCTGTTCGAGGAAGATTGACTTCAACTTTTGGTTGGCGTGTAAGCCCTTTTTCAGGTCAAGGACGAATTCATTTTGGATTGGATATCGCAGCACCTAAAGGCTCTCCAATTTACGCCACAGCGAATGGGATTGTTCTTAGAGTGAGCCAATCAGATGATTTTGGAAAATTTATAGAAATTATTCATGAGAAAAAAATGGTCACTAGATACGCACATACAAGTGTTATTTATGCGAAAGAGGGCGCAAAAATTAAAAAAGGTGATATTATTGCTGCCGTAGGAAATACAGGACATAGCACGGGACCACATGTTCATTATGAAATTGAAGTAAATGGAAAAAAACATGATCCCAAAAACTTTATTGTGCTGTGGTAAATATTTAAAACTCTGTAGAAACAGAAGCTCTCATACCATAAACACCATTTATTAAACTTTGATTATAAACTTGCCAAGCATTACCAACAAACCAATACCCAGCATCTAATCCAAACGTTACCCTATCTAGAGTTGTATAACGGTAAGAAACATCTGCCTCAAAACCTAA
The DNA here is from genome assembly GCF_044369315.1 of Silvanigrella sp. Classification (NCBI taxonomy): domain Bacteria; kingdom Pseudomonadati; phylum Bdellovibrionota; class Oligoflexia; order Silvanigrellales; family Silvanigrellaceae; genus Silvanigrella; species Silvanigrella sp. The sequence goes on along the minus strand of NZ_JBIPMD010000225.1, from coordinate 4,368 downwards.
ATTACTATTACCACCAACACATAAAACATTTGTTGGGCTATTTGGATCAACAGAAGGTGTATTGTTTTTGCAAAGAGTATTTTGTGCATTATAATTTTGGTTTAAATTATTTAAAACACCCCAAACAAATACAGGACCAATGGAACCAAAACTTGGATTTTCATATGTATAATCTAATCGAACAAAAGTTGTATTTGTTAAGGAACCTCCAGGCATCCCATTTACAGCAGGAAGAGTATTATTAAACATTAAAAAAGAAGGTTGAATATTTGAATTCATACTTATTGCTGTGATGTCATTGGTACTTCCAGAAGTACCTGGAGAATTAAATTGATTATTCCCACCACTTACATAACCAGACCACATACCAATTACATGAGAAGATTTTCTTTCTTCTGTGCCAAGGATTTTCTGGGCTTTTTCTGTTGACGCTAAAGAAGTACTATCATTAGCATCAATTTGATATTTTATCTTTAATAAAGCCGCTAAGGCTGATATTTTTTGACTAACACAAGTTATTGAACCAGGAGTTGTTCCATCTTGAACATAAGAACACGCAGAAGCACTACCTAAATTTTGATAGTTTGGACTTTGTGTTGATCCAGTAGGATATAATAACTCCCCACCAATATAAAAACTTGAAAAATAAAATTTTGCATAAACATCTAAAATATTCAAAGTTGTATTTGATTTACCATGAGTAAACTTGGAAAATAATACTCCTAATTCTTGGCTCACACCAGAACTCGCAGCATCTGCAGGATCCGATTTTAAACGGGCTTCAAGAGTAAATGCATTGCCTTTAGAATCATTAGAAGTTCCACCCACTCCTTCAGAATATTTTTCATAATAAGCAGAAACATCGAATGCATTAAAATCACCTGTAAAGGAAAGAGCATCGGATGTAGAAGGCAATCCAGAATAGGGAGTCCATTCCGAATTTTTATATATACCTAGCCCCCAATGTCTTGGCATTCTACCTGCGCGCAACAGACCTATTGCGGTTTGATAAGAGAAATAAGCCTGAGTAATATAGACATTATCTACTTGTTGAGAATAGGGAGAACCATTTGCTGAATTGCCAAATGGCATAGGAGAGCCTGTACCAGTGCTATCCGTTTTTGAAGTTGTTGAATTTTGCCCTAAATAAATACTAGGCCCAGGATAATTATTATAGGCATAATCTATCCCTAAATATAATGACAAATTATCTGTTGGTTTTGCTTCAAGAATGAGGCCAATTGGAACACGAAATGCTGAAAAATCAGACCCAACTGGAGGAGATCCAAAAGTTGCTTGTCCTACAACTCCAACATGTCCGCTTGCCATCAAAGAAGTAGAAGCAGATGCTTGCATGTCATTCAACAACATTGATGAAGAAAGCGAACAAATACCTAACAAAATAGTTTTTTTTATTTGAAATTTATTATTATATGATAATCTCATTCATTTCTCCAAAAAACATTCCTAACAAATCATATGCAAGGCCGTCGGCTGCAAACCATAGCATGTTAAAATTGAATTTGCAGTTTTTTATAGTTAAAAGAGAAGTCCGAGTTTGGTAATAGAAATAGGATGGAAATTCAAATATGGAAAAAAACAAGAATGATAATAAGGAAGGTAAAACACTTCCCATTAAATTGATTACAACTTTAATAATAATTTTTTTTCTTATTTTAGTAATAGGCTTTATGATCCTTCCCGCTTACTTTGATAAAACACCATTTGGAAAGTTATTTCATAATGAGCCCGCTCCTTGGGCACTTTCAGAAGAAGATCAAAAAAAGTTAAAATTGACAGACTCTGAACTTAAAGGAAGACATCATTTTATTGAATACTGCGCATCATGCCATGGGCCAGATGGACTTGGTAACGGGCCTTCTTCAATAACATTAAGAAAACGAATGCCAAATTTTAAAAATCCATCAGAAAAATATATTAATGGACTAAATCGATTGGAAATTTTAAAAACATTAGAAGAAGGAATTCCAAATTCAGAAATGCCTTCCTATCATTATTTGCCTAAAGAAACTAAAGAACAAATAACTGATTTTTTATTATATTTACAAAAATAACTATATTTTATAAACATAAAAATACAGTTAAAGATAAATATTTATACACTCAATTATAATTTAAAAAATAAGAACAAATAAAAATCCAAAAATTATATATCATAAGATAAAATAATGTTACTTATTCAAGAATAAATATTTTCGTTTACTTGTCAGATTATTCTTGCAAAATATAATATTTTTTAAGCACTATAAAATAAGTTAATATTTACTATTTTTTACATTATTATTTAAATTTACAAAATTTTTAATTAAAAAAACAATATCAACTTACACTACACAACATAATTAGAATTTTCCGATTGCTAAATTATTAAAAATTAATAAAATATTTAATACTTAGTGTTTATTTATTTGAAATTTGGGATATTCCCTATTGTAGAAGTAATTTATTTATGGCTCTTCGAATTGATACAATTCCATGGTTTCTAAAACCAGTTGTAGTTATATATGGATATGTTCTTGGACATTTTCAGTATTTTCATTATTGGTTCAATCACCGGACAATCCAAATTTCGTGGATTGGGAGTGAGAATCTCTCTCCTGATAAAAACTATATTTTTGTATTTTGGCATCGTTATTTCCCATGCTACTTTTCGGCATTCTTTCATTTTAAGAAGCATGCTTGGATGGTACATCCTTTACTCTATATGGTTCATATGTGGGTACTTGTCAGGCTTTTGGGAGTTCAAAAGTTGATCCCAGGATCGACAGGTAATGATGGATATAAGGCAGCTAGTGAGCTGATTGAGGCTCTTAAAGCTGGTTATTCTACTATGATTTGTCCTGATGGCCCATCTGGTCCACCACAGGTTCTAAAAAAAGGCGTCCTCCACATCGCCGCTAAAAGTCAGGTTCAATTAGTTCCACTTCATTTTACCCCAAAACCAAGTATTTGGATTCGTAGTTGGGACAAAAAGCTTTTCCCAATTCCTTTTGGACACCTTGAAGTGAGAATAGGTCAACCAATCGAAGTGACAGCACAAAACCAAAAAATGGTTATTACAGCACTTACTTCAGCATTGAATGGAGATTAAAGATAATATTATTTTTATTCTATTGGTTTTGAAAAATATTGAAAAAATTTATCTGGATAAGTTAAGAATTGGAAATAAATCATAAAAAATCAAATTTAATTTTGCTTGCTTCTGTTACTTTAATTTTTTTCATTCTTTTTCTTTCGGCAGGATCATTCTCAAAATCTTTAATGTCTGCAATAATATCTGCCTCAGAAAAACTAGTTTTATTCCATCTATCTACAAGCATAATACCATCTAAATGATCATTTTCATGTTGAAAACAAACGCTAGCATAAAGATGAGAAGATTTTACTGAAAATTTCTCGCCAAATTCATTTTGAGCGTGAATTTCAATATTTAAAAATCGTTCTGTATTAAAAGATTCTGCATTAGGAAAAGACAAACAACCTTCCCAATTCACTTTTATTGGTTCGGATTTTTCAACAATTTGAGGGTTAATAAAAACCATAGGAAACTTAGGCTCTATTTCTTTATGATTTTTATCGAAAACCTTAAAGCAATCTTTAGTATATTCAAATTTATCGCTTTCAAAAACAGGCTTAAAATCTACAACAAATATTCTTTTAGAAACGCCAATTTGAGGAGCGGCCAGACCACCGCCATCAAACTCATACATGGTATTTATAAAATTTTTTAAAAATTCACGGAGTTCATCTGTAAATTTTTCAACAGGCGTTCCTTTTTTACGTAAAAGAACATGGGGGTAATGCAATACTTTGAAAAGAGTCATCTAAAATAGCTCCAAATTTATATTTAAGTAAATATATTTAAAACCTGAAAACGCCGAGATTGTTAAATCACCAAATTAAGATAGATTCAACCAAATTTAAAGCAAATACTTTTTATTATAGCAAATATCTGATAGCATGAACCTTCGACAAACGGGACACAATTAAGCTGGCGCATGGTGCGTTGGGACTCTCGGATTGGCCGGGAGGATAAATATAAATAAAATAATCCTTCAAATTCCCGATTTTTTGTTGCGATTATTTAGATTTTTTAAGGTTCTTTCATGTTTAATATTACAGAAAAATCCATTCAAATTGGTGATAATCAAATCACCATTGAAACAGGACGAATTGCAAGACAAGCAGGCGGATCCGTCCTTGTTACCTGCGGAGGCACTCAAGTACTCGTAACAGCAACAGCAGCCAAAGAAGCTCAGGTTACTGCTTCCTTTTTTCCATTATCCGTAGATTATATCGAAAAATTTTATTCTGCAGGACGTATCCCTGGTGGCTACATCAAAAGAG
>NZ_JBIPMD010000224.1:0-5177 GCF_044369315.1 Silvanigrella sp. | reverse complement strand
ACCTACGCAATGAATATCATCTCTGGGAGCCGGATGTGGGAAAACTACAAGTCCGGTTCTGCAGGGGTTTCATGGCAATGAATTACTTTATTTGAAAGGAAATAAAAGTCATGTCTCTACCTACCAACAATAATCTTATATCTGAATCATACCATTTTTCCAAATCGCATATTATAAATTATCGTAAAAAAGGTGATAAAATTGGAGGCCAAGTTTCTAAAGCCAATTTGGGTGGTGTCTATGAATATAAATCTTTTTCAGAAAATTATACGGTATTATTTAAACAAGGTCGTAATGATGGAGAAACAATAAGTGAATTTTTAGCAGCTAAATTATATCATTTGGTAATTCCTGGTTATGCTTCGCAAGTTATTTTAGCTAAATATAATAAAGAAACAAATACAAAATTATTAATTAAAAAAGATCTACATACTGAAGTTTATGTTGGCTCAATTTTTTTTGAAAATTTTAATGAAGTTCATAAGCTCATGCATTTTAAAAAAAGACCAACCTTTTTATTGCCCTTTTATTCAAACAGATCTAAAGAATTTGTTCAATATAATTATGCATCTAATTTAGGTAAAGTTTTAGCTGTCAGTCTTTGGCTTGGCGATTATGACACCCACATTTCTAATTTAGGAATTGCAAAAATAAATGATTCTATTGAATTTGTTAAAATAGATCATGGTTGGAGTTTTGCCCAATTACAAGATAATATGGACTACAATAAAACACCTTGGAGTGGGTTTCTTTGGAAACCCACCAATCATTTTGCAGATTTTAAACAATACGGTTTTTATAAAAATAGTGAAGGTGAATTTCTTCAAATGATAGACACACTTAAAAAAATAAATAAAGAACAAATTAAATTTGTTCTACGTAAAGCATTTCGTGAAATTGAAAGTTATTATAATACAGAAATAGCATATAAATCATTTGCAAAATGGATTGGATATAAAACAAATAAAGTAAATTTTTGTAGTGAGGAATTTGTTGTTTATTTATCAGATAAATTAGAAAAAAGATTAAATACAAATCTTAAAAGAAGGAATAACCTTAATATTCATAAAACAAGTACAACTTATGATAAATTTGGGAATGTTGAGTATATTTCTACTCGTCTTTAATTTCTAATATTTGTGGATTCAAAAATTTTATCTGCATTGTCGGTTACAAAGCCTTGGTAATAACTATCCCAAAGGCCATTATTTGATTTTCCTTCTAATGGAAAACGAAAGGCAAATTCCACAAAGGCATAAGGAATTTTTTTAAATCCATCTTGAAAAGGAACAATACATTCGTCAGCTAAAGTAGCACTTTGCTCTAACTTTACCGAAGGTGTTCCTTTAATGAAATCGCCACCTGAGTTATTTAAGGAAATTTTTAATTTTTCTTGAATAAAATCATTAAACTCTTTTAGCGATTTAAAGTTTTTCATTAAGTGAACACTGACTGTAAAATGATTTGGAGTATTTCCATAAACGAGAGTCCAAGCAGCATATTCACTTTCTTTGCGAAGGAGTTCGTAGTCCTCAAAAGTAGGTGTTCTCCAGGAAGCTCCGTAACTTAAAAATAAGGAAATGGAATTAGCTACATCATCTATTTTTTCAGGATTTGTTTTGAGACTATCGAGCTCTTGCTTAAATTTAATTAAGGGAGAAGCAACAACATCGGAAGTGTATTTTGTTACACAAGCTTTAAATTTTTCAGAAAAAGTATTTAACTCTAAAACACTAATAAATACTTTCGGAAATATTTTAGTGCTGTGTGCTCCTGTTTCAGTGGGAGGTATTAATGAAATTGCTTTTAGTTTTTTTTCTTTAAATTCATAGTCATCTTTTTTGGAATATCCTAATAGTTCGAAGGTTTCTTTTAATATGTTTAAATCACAGTGAATTCCTGGAAGAGTACGAAACGCAATATGATCTTCACTCCAATCGTCACCTTGGTTTCGAATGGCTTCTTCAATAACTTTTACTTGACCAACTTTGTTTTTATAGTTTATCCATAATTGTTTGATTATTTTGCTGATAACTTGTTTTTTTATTTCAAGCATATATTGTTACCTTTTTTCAGATATGAAAAAGAAGACGAGCTTCTTTGTGAGCGATAAAAAGTTATGTTAGAAATTTAGCTTAAGCCTTAGGTTTTGGCTAGTGAGTAAATATTTTTTAAAAAGAAAGAGGGACTCCGAGTTGTCATCACAGCTTCTCAGTTTAGACAGGAATGAATATTTTTTTTCTCATCATCCCCAAGTAAAGAATGTCTTTTGCTCATTTACAGAAGGGGATCTGTCTAAATACGCCTCTTATCAAGATCAACAAAATTTAAGGCAGTTACTGTGTGAAAAACTTCAGGTTGACAATAAATATCAAATTACCATGGGGCATGGCGCTGAAGATATTTTAGTAAAATCTTTATCTTGGTTAAAAAATAGTTATCACTCTCTTATTTTAGAAGATTTTTCTTGGACAAACTACTTACATATCGCCGAAGGGCTCAATTACCAAATTCATAAATTTCAAAGCAATTATAGTAATGATCGTTATTATTTAAACGATGAAATTTTAAAAAATCAATTAAAAAAATTTCCAAAATCTCTTGTTTTGTTAACTTCTCCAAATAATCCAACAGGTCATTCTGTCGATTTTGTTAAGTTAATTCCATTAATAGAAGAGTTTTCTGAACATATATTTTTATTAGATATGGTCTACGCTCCTCTATTTTCAAATTCTTTTTCCGATTTATATCAATATAAAAATGTAATTATAATTGGAAGCTTTTCTAAGTTTTTTGGTATGCCAGGGCTGCGCATGGGCTTTGCGATTGGTCATTTGCCAAGTGCATTTCATTTAAATTTAGGGATGCAAAAAAATAGCATTATGGCTTGCAAATATGCCTTAGAAAATATTTCTTGGTATCAAAAAAATAGAGATGAAATGCTTTCTTATGCTTATCAAGTCTCTCAAATAAAAAGAAAAAATATTCATATATTTCAATCGGAAGCCCCCTTTTTTTTGGCTAAGTTATTGAATTTAAATAATTTAGATGCTATCTTTCGCCTTACCGAGGAACATTCTGGTGTCAAACCAAAGTATATTTCGAAACAAGATATTCCTTATATTCGTTTTGGCTTAGGCCCAAGTTCTATTTGTTCTAAAATTGATACTTATCTTTCATTTTTTGATTGAAGTTTTTTTTGTTTCGTTAAATATCTCTATTCTGTTCCAAATACGAAATTTATAATTATAAAAGGATTTATTTTATGAATTTTCTAAGTAAAATATTTATTTTGTCCTCTTTCTTTTTTCCAACTCATGCTCATGCCACCATAAATTTTGATAAAAGTGATTATCAATTGATAAATAAAACAATTTATTCTTCATTTCACCATGATAAAAATAACACAACAAAATTTTATTGTTCTGCGAATGAATGCCATTATGGAATTGTTATCAATCATGAATTTATGGGAATTACAACCATTTTAAAACAAGTAAATAAAAAAAATCAGGCAAAAAAATTTATTTATACCAAAGATGATTTTCGTGAAACTCGAGTAGAATATCTTTTTCAAGTTGTTTTAAGTAACGGTGAAGTAAAAAATTTTACCGAGTTAAAAGCGGCTGAAGTTGCTTATTTAAATAATAGGTTTTAATTTCATAAGATTTTTTAAATTTATAAATAAAAAAGTAGTTTATTTTAATAAACTACTTTTTTAGAGAAATATTTGTCTTATAATGGACAATTATTTTGCTGCATCTCTATTTTCGTAAAGCTTAGATTTATCTTCAATTTCAATAAGTAATTTAACTTTTTCAATTAGAGCTTCAACATAAGCTGTAACGTCTGCATTAGCAGTTTTATTAGCTTCAAGAACAGTATTTATATTTTCTAGGCCTGCTTTATCAAGAAGAGTTGTAGAATTTACATGAGCATTAATTTTAACTATTTCAGCATCAATGTTACCTTTGGCTGCAGCTAGTGATGCGTCTGTTGCATCATTATCATATGCAGTTTTTAGACCTGCAATTTTTGTATTTTCTCCAACAATTCGTCTTGTTAAGTGTTCATTTACTGAGTTAAAGTAACCTGTTAATAAGTCTTTTTCATCTTGTACATCTGCTAATTCCAAATCTGCAGGAACAGGTCTTTCAGGAATCTCAAATCTTTCATAAGTACATTCTAAATCTTTAACGAAGATAGTATAAGCAATTGGTTTACTTACTGATGTTGCTATACAATCTGTTAATGCGCCACCAGTCATATCAGCGTGTACGCCTTCAGTAATTCTGCAATCACTTGCTGTAACAGTTAAACCCTCTAATCTAAAATTAGTTTCAATTCTATGTTTTAAAGAGCCAAATCCTCTTTTTACATTATAGTTGCCAGTTAAACTAACTGAAGAATAATTTTCTGCAACATTATCAAATTTTTGTACTTGAATATCTTTAGTTGAAGCTGCTGGTTCTGGATCAACTGCATCAGGTCCTTTAAGAACTGCATCTAAAAATTTTGTTTCAGTAGCTACGTATATTGTAAATATTTCGCCTGCTTTTTTGGCATTTAAATAAAAAGTATTTCCAGCACTATTAGTAAATTTTGTATGAGCTATATTTTTATCTATATTTCCATTTTTCTTTAAAGTAAGCGTTAGTGGTTTTAAAGGATCCGCAGCTGTATAACCATTGAATTCAGAAATTTTTAATGAGCATACAGTATTCGATAAAACTTCAATAATTTGATTAGTAGCGGTTAAATTAAAAGCTTTGTCATTTCCACAATTTACTATAATACTTGCTGAGGTAACTGCGGTTTCTACAGGTGCTGCAGAATTTAATAGAGAAGAAAAATTCACTTTAATTGGTTTTTTTTCTTCTTTATTAGATTTCTCAGATGCTGCTACTGCTGGAGTCTTATTATTATTTTTCCCACCGCAGCTATAAAGAGCAATCGTGGATAATCCTAAAGTTGCGACTAAAATATTTTTGGCTATCATGTGTTCTCCTATTAAATTTTTATTTTTAAGTAAATAATGGATAAAAATTACAAAACAATTTTTTGTAATTTACATTTTGATGCCAGTTAAGAGTTGAGAAAGATATTGTGAAGATTGAAGAAATAGCTCCAATTTGTTAGTTAATTGTTGCTTAAAAAAAAGTAACAAAGGAGCTACC
>NZ_JBIPMD010000223.1:0-5180 GCF_044369315.1 Silvanigrella sp. | reverse complement strand
ATCGCCCCTTGCTTGAATTCGCTTGTATACCTTCTTTTGGTTAACACCATTTCAACACCTCTTTCCTATAAGTTTTTTTCGGATCTGGGTGTCTACTTTCTTAGGGGAGGATCACCATGCTCATTGTTTACACTCGAGTTTCAAAATCAGATGGTTCTCAAACTCTCGATTTACGAAAAGATACTTTAGTTGTATGGTTGCTCAAAAATTAAGAATAACAACTACAACATTATATGCATTTATAAATGGTGATGGAAGTCCTAAAGAAACAGCTCATTATATTTTAAAAGGGTTATAGATTAATGACCATATCGATTTGTGAAGAAGAAAATACAAATATTATGCAAAATATTGACATAAATTTATCATTGGTAACTAAACTTATCACAGAGCAATTTCCAAATTGGTCTGATTTGTCAATTAAACCAGTTGAATTTTCTGGTATTGATAACAGATCTTTTCGTTTAGGCGAAAAGATGTTAATAAGGCTTCCATCAGTACGTTACCTAATGGATCATTTTGTTCTTGTCTTGCAAGTGAAACTCCAAATGGAGCACCAAGTCCTTCTCGACGTAAAAAACTGCAGGCACTATCTGCAAAAATGGGATCGCGATAAATTCCTAAATTATTAACAAGAGAACCATGTGGCTCAGGGTATGAAAGTTCCCAATTATCAAAACCAAATTCTTTTAATGAGGAAATAGAAGGATGAGATAAGTGCCATTTCCCAAAATAATGAGTTCGATATCCTGCAGATTGCATCCAGTTACCTAATGTAGGAATGCCATCTTGTTTTAACCAAGGAAATTGAAATGCTTCCCCACTTTTAAATATTCCATCTGTTTGTGTTACTCCAGTTCGAGTCCCGTATTGCCCAGTAAATAGCGCGGATCGACTTGGAATACATGCACTTGAAGCAATCATATGATTTTTTAATACAACAGCATTTTTGCGTAATCGCATTAAGCCAGGAAAAAATTCTTGATATGGATTTGCAGAAGTAACATCTCCTTGAAAACCAAGAATCGATTTTAAATGATTATCAAAACCCTCAGCTGGATTGCTAATATACCCAGGATGACGATATTGGTGTGCAATAATTAAAAGAATATTTTTAGGACGTGCTGAAGAACTCATGTTTTTCTCCAAAAAATAATTTGAGGTTACTAAAAAATGAGAATCGAACAGAAAATAAATTGGACTTACAAGAACAAACGGCTTATACAACTTATTAATTTATTTGACAATGATTTTAGAATGAGAATATACTTAAGCGAATTTAATAAATGTTTTCTTGTTATTATTTATTTATAGGGAGAGTTAAGATGAACTATAAATTAGCTCTATCTGTTTTATCTACTTCACTTTTGTTACCTCCTTTATCCTATGCACTTGCATTAAAATAAATGGCCGACATAAGTTTTTTTATAAATACAAAGCTACTTTTTTTCTAAGAACAGGTAAAAGATCTTTTTCAAACCAAGGATTTTTTTTTAACCAAATATTATTTCTTGGTGAGGGATGAGGCAATGGTATACATGATGGCAAATACTTTTTCCATGATTTAACAACGTCCGTTAAAGTTTCATTTTTTAATGAAAAATAATATTCTTGAGCATAGGAACCAATTATAATTTTTAATTGAATGTTACTTAATTCTTCATGAATTTTTTCAAACCAAATTTCTTTACATTCTTTTCTTGGTGGTAAATCTCCAGATTTTCCTTTACCTGGATAGCAAAATCCCATAGGAACTATTGGTATTTTTTTAGGATTATAAAATATATCTTTATCTATTCCTAACCAATCCCTCAATCTTTCTCCGCTTTGATCATTCCAAGGAATTCCAGATTCATGAGCTTTGATACCTTGAGCTTGTCCAGCAATTAAAATTTTTGCGCTGGCAGAAAAGTTTAGAATTGGTTTAGGTTTTAAAGGAAGTTCCTTCACACAGAATTTGCATTGCAAAATTTTTTTTAGAATGGAAGTCAATTTATTTGTTCCCTATTTCATCAAATATTTGTAAAACCACCATCAGCCAAAATGTCAGAACCATATAGGTAACTAGAATGGGAAGAAGCAAGAAATAAAACAACTTTAGCCATTTCATCTGCAGTACCAAAACGTTTTGCGGGAACAATTGTTTTCAAATGATCAGCAAATCCTTGCAATTGATCAGACGGCATAACTATTTTATCATAAATTGGAGTTTCAATTGGCCCTGGTGACAGAACATTAAACCTAGCTTTTTCTGGTGGAATTTCATTCGTCCATGACCTTGCAAAACTTCTAACAGAAGCTTAAGTTGCAGAATAAACGAATGCACCGGCAATTCCTTTATTACTCAAAGCAGATTAAATCCTAATTAAGTGATGATCAGCATGATATTTTAAAATGTTTCGATTTATAGTAAAGCACTTTTCTATAAAATTCAAATTTTAGGAGCTAAAAAAAGTTACAATTAAAATCATTTTTTAATTTTTTTTAATAAAATTCCTTTTAGAAATTGATATTTTTATATCTTTCATAATTATTGACGAAATTTATAAAATAAACCATGATAGCCAAGGTTTTATGGAATTTTTAAGTTATAAGGTCATAATATATGAGTCAGAACAAAAGTATAGATATAGCTGTTATTGGTGCAGGGATATCTGGACTAAGATGTGCCTATCTTTTATCTAGAAGTGAAAATAAAAATATAAAAAAAATAACTATTTTTGATAAAGAAGAAAAGATAGGTGGTGTTCTTAAAAACACATATATAAATCATTTTAGACTAGAGCATGGTGCCCAAGGAGTTTTATTAAATAGAGAATCATTCTTAAAGTGCCTACAAGACTTAAAAATAGAAAATCAAGTCATTTTACCAAATCAAAAAGAACAAAAACGTTATATTTTAACTTCAACATCATGTATTGCACTAACACCAAATATCTTTAAATTAAAAAAGAGTGGTTTATTAAAATTTAAAGATATTTTTAGGATATTTTTAGAAATATTTATAAAAAAACCAGATAAAGTAAATTTAAATGAAACCCTTTATTCATTTTTTGAACGTCGATTTGGAAAAAAATTTGCAAGTACTTTTCTTGTTTCTCTATCCTTTGGAATTTGGGGTGGTGGGTCAAGAAAAATGTTATTAAGATATACTTCCCCCAAATTACAAACAATAGAATACGGTTATGGTAGCCTTATTAAAACAGGTTTTATTCATTTATTCAAAAAATTATTCTTAAAAAAGAAAGAATCCTCTCCAAAAGGATTGGCAAGTTTTCCGAATGGTATGGAATTTCTGATAGATACGTTATTTAATGAATTAAAAAATGAGTGCTTAAAAAATAACATTGAACTTGTTTTAAAATTAAATTCTAATGTAAATTTAATAAAAAGCGAATTTAATTTTATTTCTATAAATTATCTAAAAGAAAATATTTTATTTAATGAACAATATCATTGTGTATTGTATTCAGGACAACCTTGGAGAGACCAAAATATTTCCATTCAAACAACGGAATTAAATAAAGAGGAATTAGACAAATCCTTTCATAAATTAAAAAATATTGAGTCACATAGTATTGCAATTATAGGATTAGGTTCTAGTAATATTCCTGAAAATACTTCAACTATCAAAGGCTTTGGTGCTCTTGCTGGTGAATGGTCAAAAGATATTTTAGGAACTATTTTTGTCCATTCCACCTACCCTTGTCATGCCCCAGCAAATTCAAATTTATTTCGAGTTTTATTAGGTGGAGATAGAAATCCATCTATAAATCAAAAATCAAATGAAGAATTAATTGAAATTTCAAAATTAAGATTATTTGAAACTAAAATTATTGAAAAAAATATTCATTTTGATTTCACCCATGTCATCAAATGGGACAACTATATTCCTTTAGCGACAATAGAACAAGATAAAGTTCTTGAAGCTATTTGGAAAATGGAAGCTTTGGTACCAGGCCTTTTTTTAACTGGCAATTATATGAAAGGTCCTTCTATTTCTGATTGTTTAGAACAAGCAGAAAATGTTTCTAAAAACATGCTGGTATATATTGATTTTTTAAATAAATAAAATATTACTCTAATATAAATTCTATCTTGTAAAATTCGATATAAGATTAAATTTATTTTATAAGACCTGGTATAAATATAAGTGGAATATTAAACCTTTGAGAAATTTTTGAAATATAAGAAAATTCTTTTTTTAATATAATTTCTTCTTTTTTTTGATTGATTTCTTCATTTATTAAGACATAAGCTGCTTTTACTTTAATTTCTCCAGTCCTAGGAAAACCTCTGTGAATATTTACATTAGGTTTTCCACAAACAATAATTTCATTATGAATATCTCTATCAGTAATTAATTTTTTAGGTGCAGTAAATAACTCTAGAGGAGGCAATAAATTCTCAAATTTTTCTTTTACATGAAAGGATAGTAAACCATTATTAATTATTTTTTACTTTTTTTTCTTTTATTGATGGATCAATATTTCTATCAAAAACAGTTCCAATATGGTTATTAAACCAAAGGTCTTCTGGAGAAGTTAATAGAATATTTTGTTTAGGAATTCCTAAAATAAATCCTATGCTACTCCCATAAAAATAAGGAGCCTTATCTGAAACCACACAAACACTTATTGCATCCCATTTTCTAAAAACAGATTCAGGATTATCTTTTAGTAATGGAGTCAAATTAGATTCACTATAAAAATGACCACCAGAAATGCCATGTGTTGTAAAGATGAACTCATTATCATATTTTAATTCTAATCTGCCATTATTTTTAGTTTTTTGAATTACTCTTGTATTAAAATTTTTAGGATCAGTAAATAAACTTTGTTCCCATAAATGAAGTTTTTCTAAATGTTTTTCTGATAAATATGTCATTATTTTCCTCATACCTAAAATTTAAAAAAATCAAATAGCTAAATAATAAAAAATTAGTTTAATATTTTATTATTTAATTTCTTTATTGAGAGAATTTTATTATTATAATAAAGGCGATAGTAATTCCATTTAAACGAATCAGTCACCCTCTCAAAGATTATTGATTAAAAAAAATAAAATAACAAGATTTTTGTTAACTTATTTTATAAAAAAACTATAATATATTTAAAAAATAAAGATTATTAATAAAAATTAAAAATAAGATAAATTATATAATAATAACAAAATATAAT
>NZ_JBIPMD010000222.1:0-5183 GCF_044369315.1 Silvanigrella sp. | reverse complement strand
ACTGCTTACTTCCACGCTGATGGCTAATCTTTACGTGGGTGAGATTCGCACTCACTGGTTCTTACGCACTTATCTTGGCGCACCATAATTGCCTCCATTGTAAAACAAAAAATTGGTGGTAAAACAATTCGTAGATATGCCTATAATGGAACAATTCCTGGACCAATAATTGAAGTCACAAAAGGATCTCATGTAAAAATAAAATTTATCAACCAAACAGATAGTGATCAAACGTTGCATTCACATGGGCTTCGATTAGATTATCGTTATGATGGCGCAGTTGGAATAGGGCAAAAAGCACCTGTAAAACCTGGTGAATCTTTTGTATATGAGCTTAAATTTCCTGATACAGGAGTATATTGGTATCATCCTCATGTAAGAGAAGATTATTCACAAGACATGGGATTATATGGAAATTATTTTGTTAAAGAAGCCGTTAAAAAAGAAGAACCTTTTAATAAACAAATCCCAATTGTATTAGATGATATTTTGTTAGATAAAAATGCACAGCCATTTTATAAAAACTATGCCAATTATGCTGCTATGGGTCGTTTTGGAAATGTGATGTTAATTAATGGTATTTCTGATTTCTCGGCTGAAGTAAACAAAGGGGATGTTGTTCGGTTTTATTTAACAAACACTGCGAATACTCGGACATTTCAATTTTCCATACCAAATACAAAAATGAAATTGATAGCTGGTGATGCGAGTCCATTTGAAAAAGAAGAGTGGATTAAAAGTATTATTATTGCTCCTTCTGAAAGGTATACAGTCGATGTGTTTTTTGAAAAAGAAGGATCTTATGATATTGAAAGCAAAAGTCCTGAGAAAAATTATAAGTTAGGTAAAATAAAAGTAACAAATAAAAAAAGCAAAAACAATTATATTAAGATATTTAATGAAATTCATTATGATAAAGACATGATTGCTGAAATTGAAAAAATAAAATCATATTTTGATAAACCTATCGACAAAAAATTATTATTAACTGTAAAAATGGAAATGGAACATGCAGAAGAAAACCCTCCTAAAATTGAATGGGAAGATAATATGCCTGAAATGAATTCCATGATGACCTCTAAAGAAGTTATATGGGAATTATTAGATTTAGATACCAATAAAACAAATATGGATGTTCATTGGAACTTTAAAAAAGGCAATTATTATAAAATTAGTATTTTTAATGATCCAAAATCCAAACATCCTATGCAGCATCCTATCCATTTTCATGGTCAAAGATTTTTAGTGTTAAGTACTTCTGGTATTAAAAATACAAATTTAGTTTGGAAAGATACTGTTCTTGTAAAAACAGGAGATACGGTTGAAATTTTATTAGAAGCTTCAAACGTTGGAAAATGGATGTCTCACTGTTATATTGCCGAGCATTTGACTTCAGGCATGATGATGACATTTGATGTAGAAGAAAAATAGGAATTTGTCGATAAATAGTCCTATCTTGGAGATAGGATAATGAATTTTGTTTATAAAAATATTATAAAATACTGTTTTATGTATATATTTCAATTTATATTATTAACTTCCCAAAGTATTTTTGCTCAAAATTACTGTGATAAAATAGGAAAAATATTTGTTATTGTCGCTCATGCAAATGATGATCTTTATTTCATGAATCCTAAAATTAAAAAAGAAATTGATAAAGGACATTGTATAAAAGTAGTTCATTTAACAGCGGGTTATGCCTATCATGACAATTATTTCGAAAGCATAGAAAGCAGTAAAGCGGCTTATGCACAAATGATAGGGATTGCATCCGCAAATTGGCTAGAAAGCTGGGAAAATATAAATGGAAAAGAAATTCACAAATTTATTTTAACGAAACAAAATGGGCAATGGATAGAAATACAAGATTTAGGATTGCCAAGTAGCTCAAGTTCAAGTGCAACCTCTCATTTTGGAGTAACTTTAGCTGAATTATATCATGATTCTAATAAAATAACGAAAACAATTGATGGTAAAAAGACAGAATATAGTTGGAAAGAGATACAAAATTATATCAATTCAATATTTTCACTTGAGAATCCTCTATTTATTTTAGCAACAGATCCCTATGGAGTTTTTTTTGAAGATGGTCTTGAAGGCCAGCATCCTGATCATATTTTAGCAGCAAAATTGGTTCAAAATTCGGATTTTGGTAGAATACATTCCCCTAAAATTATATATTTTAAAACAAATCAAATAAATAATTTGGATAAAAATTTATTAAGTAATGATATTTCTGAAAAAAAATTATTTCTATCTTATTATAAAAGAAAAGATAATTCAGAGTATAAATATATTTCACCAAAAATCCAAGTAGATTGTATGGATAGTATAAATGAATTTAAGAAAATATATTCGCCCTATGGTTGGGTATGCAAAATGTATAAAGCAACATCAGATAATTATATTATAGCAGAAATTTTAAAAGATAGTAATACAAATAAATGCTTATTATTGAATAAAGAAAATGATTTTATCTTTGGAGAAGATTGTAATTCAGCAAATTATATTTCAATTACGAAAGATGGAAATGCTTATATTGCAAATTTAGGTAAAATAATAAGTGCTCCATTTATTCTAAATAGTCAAATTCGCGCGTTATCATATGAACCAATTCTTAATTTAATTTGGCAGTATGATGGTTTTTCAAAATTAAGTTATTTAGATTTAAAAACAGGAAATAAGTTTTGTGTAGAAAACAAAGATGGGCAAGCAATATTAGAAAAATGTTCTAAGACAAAAACAGAATTTAATATTTTATCAAATGATAAAAATAATTTAATTTTATCAACTTTAAAAAATATAAAAATAAAAAATATTGAAAAAAATGATAGCTGTTTATCAATGGATAGTGAATCTGTTCTTGTCTCTTCTTGTGACTCTGAAAATACATTATTAAATTTTCTACCAACAGGGCAAATACAAAGTGCAATTGATGAATCTAAATGTATACAAACAGAATCTTTTAGCGAAAATACAAAATTATCATTTAGTAAATGCAACAATAATAGTGCAGGGCAAATTTTTAAGATAAAAAATGTGGGGGATAATAATTATTTACTTATAAATAGAGTATTGTCTAATTGTTTTGAAATTCATAATGATTTCATAATGTCTTCTTCATGCACTGGTTATAAGAAACAACTATGGAATATTATGAAAAATAGTAATATAATAGTTCCTTAATTAATTCAAAATATATTATTCTAAATGATTGGCACCAAATATTTTAAATATTTTTGACTCTATTACTTTCCCATTAATTTGAATTTCAAGTTTATGATTGCCATTATAATATTTCCTAGTCGTGATCTCTTTAAATAAATGTTTTTTTGTAATTGTAATTTTATCCAAAGGGCCAATAGAAATATTCTTTAATTTAAAAACTTTAATAGAAGTTTTTCCTTTATCACGTAAAAAATGAATACGGTAATCTATAATTAAATTTTGGGGTTTTTTCATTTTAGAGTAAACAATAAATGAAAATTCTAAATTTTTTCCCATATAAACTTTATCTGATTTTAAAAGTATTTTTTCAACATGAATATCAAATTTAGTAGATACATCTAAAAAAGAAAGTGCTGTTGGATTTCCTTCTTTAATCAGATTTCTTAAAGAGTGCCGAATTATCCAATTTAATTTTTCTTTTTTGTCTTCTGATTTTGCTTCTTTTTTCCAATTATTTAATAATTCAAATATAATATTTGGGTGATCCTTAGAAATATCATTTATGTGATTCGCAACACTTTTTCGAACATAAAGTTCATCATCAAATTTTAAATTTTCTAAAATAGGCAGTGTTAGGCTAGGGTTCTTTATAAAGATTTTAAGCTGTTCACCCCATGGTAATCTTGGCCTAGAACCTTCACTAGCCCATCTGCGAACATGTTTATTTTGATCAAGAGAACATTGCAATAAAAAAGAAAGTGTTTTTTGAGTATCTATTATAAGGAAAGGTCTTATTGCCCATTCACTTGTAAATAGTTTTGTCAGCTCTTTAAGGGATTCAAGAGATACTTCTTTATTATTTTGGCCATAAAATTGAATATAATCTGTTATAGGCCATAAATCAAAATCTTCTAATTTTGGTGAAGATGATGTTTTCATTAAAATAACAAGAGCTTCATTATAATTTTTTGGCAAAAGTTCATATAATATATCACGTAATTTTGAAACCCGTTCTTTTAAGGATAAATTTTCTAAAGTTGAATGATATTTTAAAAATAACTTTTGATCAAATTTAGGGTAAACAGAAGTGATAATTTCACTCATTCGTATTAAATACTTTTTACCTAATTTATGTTTAAGAGCCTTCGGATTTTCATCTAATTTCATATCTTATTCCAAAATGAATGACTCATTTTATAATAAATGAGATAGTCTTGGTTAAAGATTTATTTATTAATATTATTTTTTATCTCCGTCAAGTTGGGCTCTATATCTATAAATGAGAGTTTTTTATTTAATAATTTTTTTAATTCATCTGAAATTGGAACTTTATCTAAAATAATAGGTTCAATAATGTCATCAAATTTACATGGATCTGCTGTCGAAACCACAATCGATGGATTTGAATTTAATTTATTTCGAATGTAAAAAGCAGTTGCTGTATGTGGGCATAATATATATTGACTTTGTTTGTAAACTTCAAGTATTGTTTGAGATATTTTTTTATTATCAACACTCACAGCCGTTATATTATTTTTAAATACTTCAAAGGAAGGAAATAAATGAGATAGTCTCTCAAAATTACTTGGATTCCCTACATCCATTGCATTTGCTAATGTCAAAATACTTTTTTGTGGCAGATAAGTCCCTGAGGAAAGATAATTACAAATCACTTTATTTTCATTTGTTGATAAAGAAATATCATGAATCGGGAAACCCATTTCTCTCGCCCAAAAAGCAGCTGTAGCATTTCCTAAATTTCCAGACGGAATGATATAATTCGGTTTTGTATGATATAAAGAAAAAAATTGGTAACTAGAATAAGCATAATAGACAATTTGCGGTAATAGTCTACCTATATTTATGCTATTCGCACTAGATATATGCATTTCATTTTGCCACCATTCATCTTGAAAAGGTGTCCTCCCAATAAGTGATTTTTACAAAGCATAAATCCAGAATTAAATCTCCTTTTGAGGAGGAGATTTAAATGGAGATGGAAAATAGACTTTTAA
>NZ_JBIPMD010000053.1:0-16749 GCF_044369315.1 Silvanigrella sp. | reverse complement strand
TTGCTATTGCTTCGTCTGCTGAAGGAGCATCACTTGCTATTGCTTCGTCTGCTGGAGGAGCATCACTTGCTATTGCTTCGTCTGCTGGAGGAGCATCACTTGCTATTGCTTCGTCTGCTGGAGGAGCATCACTTGCTATTGCTTCTTCTGCTGGAGGAGGTATTTCTTTATTTTGTTTACTTAGTGGCTCTTCTAAAGGAGATTCTGTTAATGGAACAGCTGCGGTATCTTCTGTTAATTCTTCAGACTCAGAAGCTTTTGTTTCTTCCGTATGAGGAGCTTCCTCATTCGAATTTGATAATCCCGCTTTTAGAATGGATTCTTTAAATGTATTTAAACCTATTCTTGCAACGACATCTGCTAATGATTCATTTTCTTGTTTATTTTGTGAATAGGTGTCGAGCATGATTGAAATAGCTTCACCTATTTTTGGTCTAGGTATTCCTTCTGCAACATACTCAGCTAATTTTGGTTTATCGGAAATTCTTCCACCAATAAATAAACGATAACCACTTTTTTCACCAATCACATGAATATCGTCTGTAGCAGATGCCACACATGCTGTAGCACATCCATTCATACCAATATTTAAAGCTTGAAAAGATTCTTTAAATTTTTCATTGAGCATGGGCGAAATTTCTATAGCATCTCCTAAAGCATCTTGCTCACACTTTGAACAAAGTTCACCTAAACAAGCTTTAGGAGATAAAATAGAGTGATTTCGATAATGTTTTAATAAAATACCTGATTTTGATAATTTTGCATGCAACTCCAAAAGTTTCTCTTTTGGAACCATAAAACCAATTCTTTGATCTTCTGTCACTTTAAGAAAGACAGAAACATCATCTGCTACATCGCAAATAAGTCGGAGTTGACTGCCATTATAAACGCCACCAGCAGCTTCTGCGAGAACAAATAAATTTCCATTTTTTAGCTCAAACTGCCCAGAAGACAAAATCCAACCCCCATACAATACGACAGTTAAGGTATCGTTTACTTGCCATAGAACTTGAGTGGGCTTACATTGTGTTGAAATATAAATTTATTTTGGTTACTAAAGCGATTCAGGCTTTGAACCGATAACGTTTCGTCCGTGAGTTTGCTTGTTCCTGCTGTCCTGTTACTTTTTAGGAAGGAGTTTCCAACTATGTCCACCTCCTCTGCGTCTTCCATGCGAGAATTAATTGAATATGTTGCTAAATCACTAGTAGATAATGCAGACAAGGTTGAAATTAACGAAATTAATGGCGCTCAAACAAATGTAATTGAATTAAAAGTGGCAAAAGAAGATGTAGGAAAAATCATTGGTAAAAGCGGCCGAACAGCTGATGCCATTCGAACGATATTAAATTGCGGAGCTGCTAAACAAAATAAAAGATATATTCTTCACATTATCGATGAATAAAATTTTAATTATTTATTAATTTATTGATATTATTGGCGATAACTCATTTGAAAAAATAACCAAAATTATTTTAATTTGAGATGAGTTATGAAAATTTTTGATCTTTTTCTTATTTCTTTTTTTTGTTGTCTGATACTCGGATGCAGTCATAAGTTAGGTACAACAACAGTTGTAAACATGGATATGCCATCCGTTCGCAGTTTAACAGAGTATTCAGAAGATTCTTCTATCATCCCCATTTTAATTCCGATCAAAATTACAAATTCATCAGGTGTTGTTTTACATTCAAATTTAAATTCGGATACAAACTCAATAGAGATTCCTTATGGAAAATTTCATATTCAAGTTGGATTTCTTGCTAAAATAATTCAAAATAAAACGTCTGACATTTGCGATAACAACGAAACAGATACAAATTCATTTTTTTATACTGAATTTAATAGCGATTTTGAAAACACAACAGATCATGATTCTATAAAAATTCATTTTCAAAACCCACTACAACCTGTTCCATTTGGACATTTTGGATTTAAAATTTATGATACACAAGGAAATCCAGCTCGGTATGCAAAAATTTTTTATGAAGATCCTATTAGTGGTGAAAAAATAAAAGACCCCTGCTCTCAAATTCCTTTAAGTGATATTAGTGATGAAAATGGAAGAGTTGCTGTTGATCTCCCTATTTATAATCACTCTTCACAATTAAAATTTCAGGTAATTTTAGAAGAAGATGAAAATTCGAAAGAGTTTTTATTCTCTTTCAACCCAAACATAAGCCAAGCTCAATTTTATAAAATAAATATGTCAAATAATAGCATTACTTCCTATGATGAAAAAACGGAAAGTTTTCTCGAAGATGGAACAAGCATTTCTTATAGAAGAGATATTTTAAATAAAAATCCTCGATTTCCAGACATTCCTAATTTTAAAATCAAATCTCCAAATCTTGAGGATGGTTATTTATCTTTATTAGATAACTTAACAGATAATATTGAAATAAATAGCTATGATTTAATTACTAAAAGGAGTTTTATTGTATATTGCCAATTTTCAAAAATAAATCAAGATGATCAAAAAATTATTCTTTTACCAATTCAAAACTGTAATAAACCAGTCACAAATATATTTGATTATTTAAATAAATTTGATAAAAAATTAATTATTGAAGCAAAGCTCATGGATTCAGAAAACTTTATCGCCTCAAATAATTTAGAGGATGTTAAAATCATTCTTAATAACTGAAACTAATTTGACATTATTTTTTATAAAATGTGAATTAATATAAAAAAAACGAATAAATTCTTATATAAAATATAAAAAAAACTATAATTCAAGAAAAATCAACTAAAAGTCATAAAAACCGATAAAAATTTTGAATGATATGAACAAAATTTTTCGGAAAGGAGAAGAATGAATACCATAAAAATATTTCAAAAATATTTGTTTTTATGTCTATTTATAATCCTTTCAAATAATTTTATTTCTTGTCATCATTATAGCGGCCAATCCTTAAACTTTCAGGTAAATGCTCCAAGCTTAAATAATCATAACCGTTCTTCGAACTATACTTCATTTGTAACTCGACAAATACCTATTCAAATTACAAACTCAAATGGCTTCAATTTACAAACAACTTTAAATGCGGGATCAAATAGTGTCCAATTGCCAACAGGATCGATTCATATTAAAATTGGTTATTTAGCTGATGGTTTAACATCAGCTCAAACCATATGCGATAGTAACAATTCAAATAGTGACTCTGAGGATGATAATAAAGTATTATACACTGAATTTGAATCAGATTACACTATAAATAGCAATACAAATTCTATTAATATTAACTTTCCAAATCCTTTTGCAGAAATTTCATTTGATCATTTTGGATTTATAATTACTGACTCTTCTGGAAACCCAGTTACAAACGCTCGAGTATATTATGTTGATCCTATTAGCAACCAAAAAATAAATAATCCATGCAATGGAGCTTCTGAAAATGATTATACCGATAGTCTAGGAAGGCTCGCTATTGATCTTCCCATTTATAGCAATTCAAAACAATTTCATTTTATTGTTGTACAAAATGACGGAACCACAAAAACATTTAAACCAACATTAGCTAGAGGATCTTCAACAGCTCAGTTTTATTTTATGAAAATGGCTGATGGATCCGTAACAGCATTGAACGATCAAACGGATAGTTTTTTGGGAGATGGTTATACGATTGCACAAAGAAGAGATACATTACTAAAAAATCCAAGATTCCCGGACATTTCTTCCGCTTCTTTAAATTCTCCAAACATGACCACAGGTGAAATAAATTTATACCCTAATTATACTCCATCAGGAAATCAGTACGATTTATTGAACAGACGTAAATACATTACATATTGCCAAATTTTAGATAACAGCAGTAATCCAATATCCCCCTTTACGACTTACCAAAAATGCAAAAGATTCTACCCTGATATTGGTCTAATCACTTCTCCTAATCTTTCTGTTGGCGTAATTTACAACATAAAAGCATATTTCACCGATTCGGAAGGTTATTGTCCTATCGTTTCCGCTATAGGTTGTTCTACAATGTATCCTCTTAGCACATCATTTACTTACAAGAGTAATCCATAAACACATTTTCAATTTGTCAATATTCATTTTGTCAAGTCCTCTAAAAATAAATATATTATAAATAATTTAAATTAAAAAAGCTTTACAAATATTTTAATCGATTATGTTTACTTATGTGGAGGAAGAAAAGAACTCCATTAGTTTAAAAATCATTTCTAGGAGATTTATCATGCATTATAACAGCTTTAGAAGACATTGCTCTAATCAAAATAATTCGTTACCTTTTTTTGGTTTTCATAATGAAGTAGGAACATTACTTAATTCTATTCTTAAAGACCATATTAAAAATACGGAAACGGAAGAAAAAGGAGAAGTTTGGTTTAAACCAAGTATCGATATTTTTGAAACAAAAACACACTATATTGTTTCTACAGAATTAGCTGGTGTTGAACAAAAAGACATTCAACTCTTAATTGAAAAAAATATATTAACAATTTCTGGTGAAAAGAAAAAAGCAGAAATAAATAACGAAACAACCGTATTTAGAAATGAAAGAAACTTTGGAAAATTTAGTCGTTCGATTGAGTTTCCTGAAAAAGCCAATCCAGAAGTTACAGACGCTCAATTTAAAGACGGAATTCTAACAATTAAGATAGAAAAATATATTCAAACCGAAGCCAAAAAAATAGAAATTCGTACTGCTTAATTCCTTTTTTTCTGATTCTCTCTATAAGTATCACATTCTGCTTTAGAGAGATCTGAAATTTCAGTATACGTATTAAAAACATAACTCGTTTCTAATACCTGCTTAATTGATTTAGCACTTGGTAATTGAACAAATTCTAATATACGGCGGATATCAAATGCCCAAAAATAGTGACCATAAAAAGGAGAGTCATAGCTCACTGCTATTTGCCCAGATAAAGTAGCAACATACTCAATCTCAGCTTTTATTTTTGCCGTTTTTCCATATATAGATACTTTCGTACAGGTTTTTGGTGGAACAAAAAACATTCCACCTGATTCAGCAGAAAATTTTTCTGCAATTGATTTTGTTTCATCTTTTCCTGATGAATAGGTGTCTGTAAAGGAGTAATTTGCAGATAAACCTGAACCTAATTTATCCATTCCAAAATCAATACCAACTCCTATTGCAGTTGCCAAGGAGCGTCCTTCAGTCCACTTTATAGAAAAGGTATGTTCAATACTGCGAGAGGATCTCGGAGTCATTCTTTGAGTTCTATTTGTTTTATTGTCAAGAATATCTTCAACTATTAATTCTAAATTAATGTTACGATTTAGCATTGTTACTTTTGAACTTTTAACTGAAACTTTGACTTCATCCCATCCATATTTTTTGTATAAGCTCCATTTGTTTCCATAGCCACTCCAGGGACAATAATCACGAATATAGGTTTCCACAGGCTTTGCGCCAGTATAAACATTTACAAAATAACTTCGAATCAAATTTTGATGAATTGAAAACTCTTTGGCTTCTTCATAACTTTTTATAACATGGGATTCTGATCCTATAACATTTATCTTTGTTTCTTCTGCATTTAATCCAGCAATAAGACTTAATATAATTGCCATACTCCGCTCCTATAAGTTATATATATTATGAATACTTCTCAACAAATACATTTGTGGAAGTTAAGTATTGAAAAAAAACTATTTATATATGAATATGAAGCAGATTGAAGATTTTACTTTTTTAAAGAATTTCTTTTTTAAATTATAAAAAAAATTTTTACAACTTTTAATTTATATTTTTATCTCGAAATTGCAAATTTTTCTTTTTCTGATTGAAATTCTATTTTCCATTTATTTTGAATTAATTTATAAGTTTTATCTGGGATAGAAATATAATCTAAAGACTCCGCTATGCTATTTCCTTTTGTATAAGCATA
Organism: Silvanigrella sp.; assembly: GCF_044369315.1. Classification (NCBI taxonomy): domain Bacteria; kingdom Pseudomonadati; phylum Bdellovibrionota; class Oligoflexia; order Silvanigrellales; family Silvanigrellaceae; genus Silvanigrella; species Silvanigrella sp. The sequence continues at coordinate 10,869 of NZ_JBIPMD010000053.1, read as the reverse complement.
TTGAAAGAAATTTAAAACTTCATTTATTTTTTTAGGCTGAGATGATTTTTTAGGAATTAATATAAAAGTGGATGCTGTCATAGGCCATGATATTGCGCCTTTTTGATTCGCTAATAAAACATACATCCCAGCAGATTTTTCCCATTCCGCATATAATGCTGCAGCTTGAAATGAGTTTCTAAATGCTTCGCTTACTTTTTTTTCATTTTGAAATTCTTTTGCTTCAAGGACAGGAACAACATTCCCTTCGGCATTATGCATTCGTGACCAAGACAATTTATTTTGCATTGCATAAGAATATTCTACATAACCAATGGAACCCGAAGTTAATTTAACCAAATTTGTTACGCCTTCATTTCCTTTTCCACCAAACCCCATAATACCTTTAGGCCATGATACATTCGTACCAAAACCCATTTCCCATGCGCCTTGACTGGCATTATTTAAATAATAAGTAAAATTAAAGGTTGTACCTGAAGCGTCTGAGCGGTAAACGACAATAATTTTTTTATCGGGCAGAGAAAGTCCAGGGTTTAATTGAGCAATACATTTGTCGTTCCAATTTTTAATTTGGCCACTATATATTTCAGCAATTGTATTGGCATTTAAAATCAATTGGCCCTGAGAAATACCAGCAATATTTGTTATAATAACAATACCACCAATGATTGCTGGAAATTGTATTAAACCTTTTTCATCTAGTTCTTTTTCTGTAAGAGGCATATCTGTCGCACCAAAATCGACAATTCTATTTTCAATTTGTTTTATTCCTGCCCCAGATCCAATCGATTGATAATTTATTTTAGAATCCGTTTCTTTATGATAGGCTGCAGACCATTTATAAATTACTGGAGCAATAAAACTAGATCCAGCTCCTGTAATTAAATCAGATGCCATAGATATATTACTGCTCGAAATCGCGATTGTGATAGCCATAAATGATTTTAAAAACTTTAATTCTAAACTCATATCATTCCTTTCGGTAATATTAAATTATGTTTCTGTAATAAAAGAAACAAAGAAACCTAAAAAAAGAATATATTATTTTTTTTATTCTTAATATTTTTTATTGTTGAAAAAACTTGAAATAATTGTGTCAAATTAATTAAATAAAAAAGAAGACACATTTTTTTCATTATTATTTCAAAAATGTGTCTTGATTATTTGAAAAGTATATCCTAAAAAATTACAAATGAACATAAAAATACAATAATATTTTTAACTTCCATAAAACTGATTAACACAACCCACTGCTTTCAACCAACGATACAAATTTGCATTCGCTAAGGCTTCAGGCATATGCGAATTGAATTCTTTTCCAATATCCGATTTTATAAAAGTAACATCTTCTTCCAATACACCAATACAAGCTGCTCTTGCTGCCCCTAATGAGGTTGTTTCAATATTCGACGGTCTCATTAATATCGTTTGCAAAATATCTGCTTGTAATTGCATTAAAAAATCATTTCGCGAAGCGCCGCCATCGACACCAACACGTATGATTTTTTGTTCACTGATTTCTTCCATGAGTCTTAATAATTGAACATTTTGCATTGCAATGCTTTCTAAGACTGCTCTAATAATTTGAGACTGTTGAGTTCCTCGCGTTAATCCAAATAAAACGCCTTTTGCTTGAGGATTCCAATAGGGAGCTCCAAGACCTGCTAAAGAAGGGACAAATAAAACTTCTTCATCTCTTGGATAACTCATAGCAAGCTCCGCACTTTCTGCAGAGTTTTTTACCCAACCAAAATTATCTCGTAAAAACTGAACGGCTGCACCAGCAATAAATGCGGAACCTTCTAAAGCAAACACTCTTTTTTGCGGAGTGCTGTAGGCAACTGTCGTTAAAAGGCCATTGTCTGCCTCAACAATATTTTCTCCGGTGTTCATTAATAAAAAAGCACCGGTACCAAATGTGATTTTAGCTTCACCTGTTTTTACACAATTTTGACCAAATAAAGCCGCTTGTTGATCTCCTAAGTTCCCTGTAATGGGAATTCCATCTGGTAAACCTTCAATTCCTTTTGTGACTCCAAAACGTCCAATACTTGGTCTGATTTCGGGCAAGGTATGATTTGGAATTGAAAAAAGACTCATCAATTCTTGATCATAATTTCCCGTGTGCAAATTATATAACATGGTTCTACTGGCATTGGTGTGATCTGTAACAAAAGAAACACCTCCCGTAAGTTTCCAAATAACGTAACTATCAACGGTTCCAAGTGCGAGTTCCCCTGTATGCGCCCATTGTTTTGCTTTTGGATATTGTTCTAACATCCAACGCATTTTTGAAGCGCTAAAATAAGGATCACATACCAATCCTGTTTTTTTTAAAATCATTTTGCGTAACGATTCATTTTTTTTCAATGAATCACAAAACTCAGAAGTTCTTCTATCTTGCCAAACAATAGCATTACCCGCAATTTCTCCTGTTTTTTTATTCCAGGCAAGACAAGTTTCTCTTTGATTTGTAATCCCGATTGCAGTTACTTTACTGATTGAAAAGTTTTTTTCAGAATCTTGCGCCAATTCTATGCTTTTTTTTATAGCTTTTAACGTTGTTTCCCAAATGTCATTTGGATTATGCTCAACTAATCCAGGTCTGGGGTATATTTGTGGAAATTCAATTTTATTATTTCCATGCATAGAAAAATCATTCATACTAAAAAAAGAGGCTTGTATACCTGTGGTACCTTCATCGATAGATAAGATATAATTTGTCATATTTCCCGCTCCTTATATTAAGGGAAGATCCATTGCATGCGTAGGAGGATAGTAGCTTGAGTTTAACTGTGCGACAAACAATTCCTAAAAAATTTGAAAAATTTTTTTATTCACTTCCTCTCATTGAACAAGCTGGTTTTTTTTTATGGCCATCGTTGACAGCTGGAGAATTGAATGAGGAAGAAATTAAATTATTAAAATTAATAAAACCATCAGGAGCTATTTTATTTAAAAGAAATATGCAAAGTTTTTCTCAATCGAGATATTTAATTTCTAATCTTAAAAAAAATTGCTCAAGAAAAAATTCACAATTTAAAATGCCCTTTATAGTTTCTATTGATGAAGAAGGTGGGCGCGTTTCCAGACTTCCACCTCCTTTTACAAGAGGAAAACCTGCTCTCGAATTTGCCGATCAAAATGATTTGGAAGGCTTGCAAGGACAAATACTTCATCAAGTTTTTATTGCAAAAGCCCTTGGTATCAATTGTTTACTTAGCCCTGTAGCAGATATCTTATCCGAACCTTCTAATTTAGTTATTGGAGATCGCTGTTTTGGAAGAGATGCTGAAAAAGTCACTCAATTTTCTTCATTTGTAAATAAAATTTTACATGATGAAAATATTTATTCTTGTGCAAAACACTTTCCTGGACATGGAAATACCACAACAGACTCTCATAAAGAATTAAGTGTAAGTGATGTTTCTTTATCTCAATTAAAAAATAGAGAATGGATTCCATTTAAAAAATTAATTCATGATGCTGTTCCTTTTATCATTAGTGCACACGTTATTGTCCCTAGTTTAGATGAAAAAAACCCTGCTACATTAAGCAAAATTATTTTAAATAAATATTTAAGAAAAGAATTAGGCTTTAATGGACTTATTATAAGTGATGATTTAAGAATGAATGCAATTGCAGAACATTATAAATTAAAAAGAAAAATCGAATCTTCTATTACAGAAGAAAATTCTGTTTCTTTATCAGAAGACGATTCTTTCTTAAAAAAAGCCTCAATTGATGCATTAAATGCAGGTTGCGATATTTTATTAAGTTGTCAAAGTATTGTTAGAGAAGCAAAAATTGCTCATGCTATTGCCGATAAAATGAAAGCTGATAAAATTTTCCATAAGAAGATGATGGAGAAAGCGTGGAATATTTTTTATATATTAACTCTAAAGACAATGAAGAAAATTATTTAACCCGTGTAGGTTATAGCATTCTTTTTCATGTTTTTTTAGTTCTAGCTATCGTTTTAATTAGACAAAATCCTGTTGAATTTATCAAAATATCTGTGTCTACAAACACAATTCAACTAGCAGCAAAAAATGCAAATTCAAATAAACAAACAATACAAAAACCACAAGAAAAACAAATTCCTAAAGAAGAACTTGTAAAATCTTCAACTATGCCAAAACAAAATATTCAAAAAGAAATACCAGCGGACACCTCAATTCCTTCCGCACAAGCAAAAAGCGTTGCCAATCCAACTCCAGAAGGACAATCCTCTAACCCTAGCAAAGAGTTTTACTCGGCTGAATCTACTGTAGACAAAACAGCACAATGTACCCTTCCAGAAATAAATTTATCTGAAGATGCTACAAATGCAGGAGTTACAAGCGGTTCTGTAATCATTGAAGTACAAATTAACAGTCAAGGTAAAGTAACAGAAGCAAAACTGATAAAAGGTACTGGATATAAAATTGATGAAATTGCAATACAAGCTGCAAAATTATTAAATTGTAAAGCTGCAAAAAGAGAAAATGCAAGTGTGGGTGTTATTAAACGGATCAATTGGATAATTACTCCTTAAAATCATTTAGGCATCAATTTTATAAATAGGAAATTTTCAATTAAATAATAAATGAAAACAATTTAGAAAAACAACGCATTTTAATGTCATAATTTATAGCATTATTTTTAAGTTAAATTTAATCATTGACACAATTATCTAATTTTATAAATATATTTTAAATATTTAAGCGCGATATCATAATTATTTATTAAAATTCTCTTAATTTATAAAAATTTTTATTCAAATTTAAAATCATTGCAATTTCAAAATTCTTTTTATAGAACAAACCCCAATTTATGATATTGATTATTATTATCATAAATTTATCAAAATTAAATAATAGGAAATCACATAATGATAAAAAAATGTTATCTTATTGCAATTTTTACTGTCACTTCTATTGCATTACAAACCAGTTGTTCGAAAAAAAAAGACGAGAATTCATCTAAATTAAATTCTTCTCCTAAAACTCTTTTAAACAATAGTTATAGCTCCCTCTTAAGACAGAACCAGGAAATAGAAAGTAACAACTTTAATCAGATTCTAAACTCTTATGAAGAAATCCATAATAACGCAGAAAAAATTAAATATTTAGAAGAAACATATAAAAACTACAAAGTAAAAATTGTAAAAATTGTAAAAATTCTTTCAAACACACCAAATACAAATGTTACAAAAACATCTGAAAAAGAGAATATACAAAAAGAAATATGGAGACTTTCTGCTACTTTTTATCCCAAAGGGACTTCATTTAAAGAATTTAGCAGTCTAAAAGAAATAAATTCGGAGATTCAGAATAAAGTTTATCTTGATCTAAAAAATAATTTTACCCGAATTATCGATTTTGAAAAAAAATATCAGGTTAAAATCAACCATCTTTTAGGAAGCGATAATTATAAATTTGAATTGACTGCGGATTGGTTAGATTCCACATTAAGATTTGAAGATCTTGGCTCCTTAGAAAAAACAGTCTTAAATGGATATCATTTAATTTGGGAAGATAAATTAACTTCTGCTTATCGAATTCTGCGAGGAAAATCTCCAAAATCTGTAAAAAGTATTTCTCCTTTAAAAGCAAGTAAAGCCTTTATTTTAGATGGTTTTGATGACTTAGCAACCGCTTTAGAAAGTTCACAACTTTCCCGAAAACTTGTTTACAGTATTCAAGGTTTGGTATTTTATCCCACATTTATCTTTTTTGTAGGGAGTGGAGTGGAAGGAGCTTCGGATCAACACCAAGAATTAAAATCCGAATTAAAAAATTTACTTTTAGAAAGCTATACTCAAGAATTAGAAATCAAAGAAACAATTGCGGACTATATTAGTAAAGATACTCTTATTCCTCCAGAACTTGTGAAGTTAAATATTGACAATTTAAATTTCAAAATTAATGTTTTAAAACAAATTGGGAAATTAATAAAAAACGCAGATACCAAGATTTTATCTGAAGCTGCTGAATTCATAAAAAGTCAAAAAGCACTTTTAGATAGCAAAGAAAAAAATTTAAAAATACCCTTAAAAGATATTCCAGAGAATATTAAAACAGTTTTATATAAAATAAGTGAAGTAAATGACTTAAACAAATTAAATTCAAATGCAAATGAGTCTTTAGAATTTTTACGACAAATAAAAGAATATAAAGTAACACAAGAAAATACACTGAAAACCTATTATGAAACAAAGTTTCCAGGTGCAATGACCGAAGGTGGTCTTACATCAATGTATTATGGAATGCTTGCCTTTGAAAGCAGAGCTATTCTGAATTTAATTCAATCTTTTTCTCCAAATAATTTAGCCATTGGTTTTGATAAGGTAAATTTTGTTAACTTATTAGGAACTTTAGGTGATACTTTTCTTGCTGCAGGACAAGCTCAAATGGTTTTAGGGGGCCTTGTTAGCATTCATTATGATATCCAAGAAATGCGCACCATTACAGGCTGGATTGATCTTGTAAATAACAGCTCTGCATTTGGAGAAAATAGCTCCCCAGAATTAAAACAAACCAAAAAAATTATGAATGATTTTTATAAACGACTTCGTGTTTTAACAGGTTTAAAGTCATTAGGTAATGTTTCTTTAACAGCAGGGCAATTTGCAATGTTATTGGGAGGACCATTTGGATTTGGAAACAACCCCCTCACCTACAGCGGAGCAGGTGCTACTATTTTAGGAGTAGTTACAAAACAAGCATTTGAAAAAATAATTGAAAGCAAATATGAATTTGAAGATGCAGCAGAAGGTACGGAAGAACATAAAATTATTTCAGGAGATTATGATCTAGAAAATACAGAACCAAATAAGACGGATCCCTTAGAAAGAATCATTTATAGAATTCAAAGATTAACCGAATTATCACAAAAAAGAGCACAAGTTCGAGTTTGGCATAAATTATATTCTGATTTAAAATACAATACAAATATTGAAAATTTAATTCACAAAACAAGAAAGAATTATTTATCAGGTCCCGCTTATCATGATATTTATTTAAAAGCGCTCGATTCTATTTTCCCAATCATAAATTCCACAGATTCAACACAAGATCCAAATATTTTAAAGAAACAAAATCAAATCCGTAAAGATAATATCGATTTTTTAAACAATGCAAAAAGTTATTTAATACAGGCCAATCAAAGTGATAAATCGAGTCAAAATAACTCAATGTTATTATTTCATAGATATATGATACAGCACCTTAGTCAAGTAAAAGAAGAAACCGAAGCCAAAGGCCCTGCCCCTTTAGCAAAAATGGAAATTGATGTAGAAGCAGACTTATCTCAAATGACAACAAAAGAACTTGCTAAAGAAATAAAAGGGATATTTAATTATGCCGATATTTTAGGTTTTAGTGATGATTTAGAAAGAAAAATATTAAGTAAAATAATAAAGGGCGAAGGCTCCTTACTTGACAAAGGCATGCTTGATAAAGCAAAAGATTACATTCAAATTGAAAAAGCAGGGTCTATTGATAATCCCAATAAAACAACAGTTTTTGCCGGAGTAAAATCGATTGTCTCTTTTTATAAAAATTATTATTTACCCGATTTTTTAATGCAGAAAAAAATAGAAAAACCAAAATATATTGCAAATGATGTCACAAATGAAAAAATAATTTACTTTTTTGATAGAGATAAATTTTTATCAGACATCGATAATTTTTCACAATTAAGCTCTGAAAAGAAAACAATTTTAGGAGAAATTTTAAAAACAATTTTCACCTCACCTGTAGATGAATCAAAATTAAAAGCTAAATTTGGTCGTGACCATAGAACACCTATAAAACAAATTTTTGATGGCATTTATAAACAAATTGCTCGTCAAGATGCTTTAAGACCTACTTTACATACCACTCTTCAACAACTCGAATTATATCAATTTACAGAAAAAATGATGGGTGGAGAAAAATCTTCTTCAAGTCATGTAAAATTTTTAAAAACAACTGCAAATCGAATTCTAACAGGAATAAATGGAATCAATGTTGGAATGAATATTTTATATACTCCTGCAAGAATTCAAAGCATTGCTCTTTTATCAAAAGAAGGTGATCATTTACGAGCATCCAGAGATAGTTTTGAAATGATTTTTGATAATGCAGACCTTGTTGTCGATGTGATTCGTGGCAAACATTTAATGCAAACACATCCAAAAGTATTTCGCAATTTAGCGGGAGGTCAAGTTGTATTAAATTTAGTAACTGCTGGATTTAGCATTTGGCAAGGGGTTGATAATTTAATTCAAGCATCACGTTCCGAAGGATTAAGAAAACAAGATCATCAAGTGGCAGGTGGAATCGCACTTGCATCTGCAGGAGTTTCTGTTGCTACGGTAGCCATCATGCCATTTACTTCTATGGCAGGGCCTATTGGAGCAGCTGCAGGCTTTGTTCTTATGTCTGCGCAAAGCATTTATTCTACAGTGAGATTGCACGAAAGTTTAACCGAACTTGGTGTTGATAGCCAAACTAAGGGTGCTCTAGGTGCTTTTAGTCTTATGACTTTTGGAATGCAATTTGATCACAGTAACGTACCAGGAGTTGCTTATGCTTCAAAAGTGAAAGTGAAAGAAAATCAATTGATAGAAAGTTTAAAATACTTTAATGAAAATTGGCAAAAAAATAATCTTTATTTTACAAAAATAATTTCACCAGGAATAAGTTATTATTACCCCTATAATTTAAGAAAAAGTACTACATATTCTTGCAACATGGGCGGATGTTCAAGCAGTTCATCAGGTGGAGAATTATTATCAGATAAAATACACCATTGCCAAACTAATAATATTTATCCACAAAATAAACTAAGAGATATAAATTTTTCAAATCAACAAAAATATATTACCCAAAATTATAATGAATTAGATAATAAAAAATATAAAAAAATGGAAATACCATATACTCCATTTTGCTTTTTTTGTGGAATTACTGATTATTACGATGACTCTCGTTATTGCAATGCAGAACCACAAACGGAAAAAGTTTTTCATAATGATGCATTAAAGAAATTTTCCGTGATGAAAACTTTTTCAGCAAAAGAAGGAATTCCTAGTAATGTTCCTTTAAATAATTACGCAAATTTAATTTATGTGGGCCTTGACGATCAATATAAACATGGAAACTCCGTTTCATTCATTCATGGTGAAGAAAATTATAAAAACTTTTTTATTGTAAATAAAGGCCAATTTAGTTATGAATTAAATGGAGCAAATAAAGATGACTATTTTGAAATCCGTAGTTTAGCAAAAGAAACGGACAATAATAAAATTAAAATTTCTGGTAATGATGGGATAGATATTCTTTCTCTTCAATTTCTTGAAAAAGAAAATAATAATCGTTTCCTATTTGTTAGACATAATAAGGAGCAAATCACAATAGATAAAAATAAAACAAGAATTTCTGATTATGAAAATAAATACAAAAATATCATTTCTCAATTTACAAATATACAAACTCAAGGTTTGCCAGAAATTGAAAACATAGAGCATTTTGTGGGTTCAAATTATAATGATATCTATATTGGAACATCAGATGATGATTTTATTTATGGAAATAGTGGGGATGATAAGTTATTTGGAAGTGCTGGAAATGATGTATTAGTTGGAGGACCAGGATTAGATTATCTAGTAGGTGGTACCGGAAATGATACTTATATGATTACAAAAAGCGATTTTATAGAAAATAAAGACAGCTATGATATTATCAATATATTTAAATCAAATACCCAAGAACAACCTTTTTACACAAATAATAAAGAAGAAAAAGATATTATTCATACCGATTTAGATAATTTAGGGATGTACCGAGAAAATAATGATCTTTGGATAGTAACAAAATCAGTTGCACTCATTCAAAAACATAAATTAGAAAATTTAGGACATTTAAAAATAGCTAAAATAGAAAACTTTTTTGAAGTCATTAAAGAAAATAACAACAATTTACCAATTATAACTTCAAAAGAAGGATATATTTTTGTATATAATCCAGAAGAAATAACAGAGAAAATCCATTGGCTAGAGACTGTCATGGTAAATCCAGATATTAAAATAGATCATTCCGATCTAAAAAATATAAATAAGTCAATTACAACAACAAAAGGAATACGTTTAGATAAATTAACATCCCTATCTGAAACCCTGAATGTAATAGGTTCTACGGAATCTGAAATCATTGTTGGTAACAATAAAGATAATGTGCTTAATGGTGTAAATGGAAATGATTATTTAAAAGGGATGAAAGGAAATGATATTTTAATGGCAAGCTTAGATCTAAGCGAAAATATAAATGCACTTGATTTAGATGGCGGAGAAGGAGAAGATATTTATATGATTAACTTAACAAATACGAAAAAATCATCTACTCCAGCTGTAATTCACATTACCGATATTCCTGAAGAAAAAAATTCCATTGTAAATATCAATTTATCTGATTATAATAATTCCAATGAAATTTCTTGGACAGCAATTTCAAATTTAGGAACCATAAATATTCTAGATAAAAATAAAACAAAGATATTTACTTTAAAGTTTAATAATTTTGCTTTACCAAAGAAAATTCACATTTCTACAGCAAACAAAATTTACTCAATCGACCATGAAAATTTAAATAAGTCAGTTCAAAATGTAAAAACAAAAACAATGGGAAGACAAGGTGAATGGTTTATGCGTTATTCCATAAAAGATATTTTTAAAATCGAAGAATAAAGTGATGAAACTCCTAAAAGACTTATAAATTAAGTTCGTCAAAACCTAGATATAATTGAAATCTGAATAAATTCTTATTAAATATATTTAGGTGTGCAAACCGAATTCGCTTAAAAACGTACTAAATATTTTTCACTTTCTACTACAACTGATAAATA
>NZ_JBIPMD010000052.1:0-16775 GCF_044369315.1 Silvanigrella sp. | reverse complement strand
CTTGCCTTATCTGAACCTAGTGTCCCTAAAGGGGATATAGAGGTCGTCATAATGACAAGTAAGGGAAAAATAAGACTCGACCTTTTTAAAGAGAAAGACCCCCTCACGGTAAACAATTTCATACAAGATGTCAAAGCTGGCTATTATAATAACACAATTTTTCATAGAATAGTTGATGGATTTATTATACAGGGAGGAGCATATGATATTGGATTTAATGAAAAACCACCTTTATTTGAACCTATTAAAAATACTTCTAATAAAGGTCTAAAAAATACTTTTGGCACAATTGCTATGGCGCGAAAACAAACTTCAGCAGACTCTGCGACATCTCAATTTTTTATTAATTTATCTAATAATTCTTATTTAGATTATACAAAAGAAGAAAATGGCTATGCTGTTTTTGGAAAAGTATTGTCTGGTATGGAGATTATTCAAAAAATTGCAAAACAAAAAATTGGGCAAAGAGAAGGCATGTATAATGTCCCTTTTTATCCTGATGAAGCTTTAATTAGTGCGGTTTATGTAGTAGAACCTCAATAAATTCAGAATCACCTAATTTAAATTCTAGACTTCCATTACACAAGTTTGTTACTTCTTTAATTACTTCAATTTCATTTAAAACAAATATTTTAATAGAAACAATTTCAGAAAAATCTGGTTTAAGAAATGGGATATTTTTATTTTTTATAAATTTCTCTATTCTATCCCAAAAAGAGTAATTTAACTTTAATATAAGCGTTTTATGTAAAATACATTCTATAACACCAGAGTGTTTTATTCCATTTTGAGTTACTGAGGTATAAGCTCTAATCAAACCACATGAGCCTAATTTAATCCCACCAAAGTAACGGGTAATGACAACAGCAACATCATATATTTCATTTTTTTTTAAACATTCTAACATGGGTTTTCCAGCAGTGCCAGATGGTTCACCGTCATCGCTCGATCGCATACTTCCAGAATAAGTTATAAATGCAGTACAATTATGTGTAGCATCCCAGTATTGTTTCTTTATTTGAGAAAAAAAGGAATGCGCTTCTTCATCATTTTTTACTTTAGCCATATTTGTAATAAATTTAGATTTTTCAATAACAATTTCACTAATTGAATTTATATAGATAGTTTTATACAAATTTGGATTCATTTATTAAAACTTTTTTAAAAATAAAGTAACTTCTTGTTTATTATTATATAAATGCTTAGTAAACAATAACTCACAACCTTTTTGTTTAAATATACTTTTCACTTTTTGAAAGTCATTTTCAAAGTCAGCAACAGAATGTACTTTTAATGTGTGAATGATAATACCATCTTTTTTTAATAAAGAGGATTTATCAGAGCATATTTCAGCAGAAATATCAGCAGGACCATTTAAATCACAAAAAATAGAATCAAAATTTATTTTTTGATTAAAGTCTCTCGCATCAATTTGAAAAAAGTGAACAAAAGGATTTTTTAATAAATTTTTATCCAATTCGGCTTTATCTATTGCCCAAACTTCGCAATTTCTTGAAGCAATTTCATGAGTAATTCCGCCTGGAGCAGCTCCTAATTCTAACCATTTTTTAGAATTATTTATATTTATTCCATTTAATAATAATGCTTCTGTTCCTTCAACAAACTTTGAAGCAGCACGACTAGCTATATTGTCATTCGATATTCCGACATACCTACGCCCACCTGCAAAAAAACAGCCCGAATCAATAGGAGAACTTATTCCCGCCCAAACACACTTTTCAGAAATAGCGACAATTAAAGTTTGAGTGTTTGGTGGTTGCATAACGGGATGCTTTGTCCATTCAACAAGTAGTTTTTGAGACGTAGCTAAAGACATTTTTTCTTTTACTACCTGTAAAATTCGTCCCCTTAAATTAGAAGCTAATTTTTGATCTTTGCGATCTAGCGGAAAAACAACAACGTTAGAAAATTTTTTATTTTCAAATTTGCTTGCAATTCCTTGAGCACATTTTTCAATAAATCCCTTTTGATTTAGCTTTGTAGGCCACATATACTGAATGGGAAAACAGTATCGTGAAAATAAGGATTCTTTTAATTTTTCTCTAGTTAAGGTTTCCATTATTGAAAAAGTATGAAAATTATTCCCTAAAGTTTTAAAATCTTTTCCACCGAAAGATTCCATTCTACTTTTCCATAAAGGGAAAAAATCTTTATTTACATGGATAAGCCAATTCATAGATTCATTTTTTAGATCGTTCATTACAAATATCACCGTAATTTTAATTAGTTATAGATTTACCATTAAAGGCCTTTTGATGCTTTTTTAGCCATAAGGGGAATCTTTAGGCACGGGTCACTTTACACTTTCCTAGGGAGCAATCAATGACGAAAACACAAGATTGTCACCTAAACACGCTATTTCTAAATTAAATATGATATCCTAATATCGTGCTTACGCTCATGTAAAAAACAAAAGTAATGTAAAATTGCCTTATGCTTCCTTTGGAGAGATGAAAATGTTTCGATCAAGAAGTCCAATGGTAAGAAAAACTGATAAAATGACTTCTTTTGTTACCGTATTATCCAGATATATTATATTTTCAAGTATTTTTTGGGTTTTATTTTCTATTATCTGTTTTATGATATTATATACCCCTTTTTATGGTGATAAATCTAAACTTTATTTTTTTTCATCCTTACATTTATCTATTTTATTTTTGAGTGTATTTCTCGGAATTTTAATTTTTTCTGCATTATTAGGTACCATTATTTCTTTGCCTTCGATTATGATAAAGATTCTTATGAAAATACGGGTCGAAAAAAAAAGTCGCAAAGGTCAAAAGCCCGTTATTTTAATATATTTATCAACCTACTTTCCTATTCTGGTATGTATTTTATCAAACTTAATCGTCTTATTAATAAGCACAAGTACAGCACCTCAGCAAATGAGAAAATGGTTTAATAATGATTTCAATTTGTATAAAGTTCAGTTAAAAATTTTTAATGATTTATTTGAAGTAAAAACTTCAGAAATATACTCAAAATGGAAAAATGTAGGTACAAATTTAAAGAAAGAGTCTAAATTTATTTTTCTTTTACCTAGAAATCTTTTAATGTATAAAAATTCATTTATTGAAACTCGAAAAATTCTAACAAAAGAAAATAATTGGTTATTATATTCGCCTACCAAAGAAGCTTTAACGGCATCAATTTTGGGAGAAGCTTATTTTGCAGACGAAAAGCTTTTTTTACCTGCCCCTATCCAAACATCTAGTGAAGCAAATATTGAAAATATTAAAAAAACAAAAAATTTTATTGGAATTAATGGGAAAAATTTATTGAATTTTAATAATATCTTTCATAAAGATTCCTTAAATATTATACTGAATAATAATTGGTTCAATATTTTTTTAAATAGAATTGCTATATCACAACCCCAAATTCTTTTATTCTTTAGATTAAGAATTATTTCTCCTATTTTTTATGCCTGGAATTGGGATAGCTTAACGAATTCTGATAGCTATTTATTATACTCCTATGTTAATCAACTTTCAAAAATAGATAAAAAGAAAGAAAATTTTGTATTTTTTTTAACAGAAATGGAAGGATCAAAAGATAATAGTTTTTTCAAATCGATTGAATGGCCCGAAAACATTACAAAAGAAGAGTATGAAAAAAATCTTAAAAAAATAGATTTATATTTATCAAAAGCAATCAAAGCACTGAAAGACTCGGGACAAGAAAATATCATTGTTATGCCTTATAAACAAAATGATAATAATATTGAAAATGGAATTGGTTTTTCAAACCTTGACTTCAAAGATCAATTATTAAATTCTGAAATAATAAACCAAGATTTTATTAACAATACAACAATTCAAAGCTGTAATTCTATTGCTATTAATTTTAATTTAAAAAACAAAAAAATTAGCAATCACCAAGTAAATTATTTTCTTTTGGATACATTAAATTCAAAACAAGATAATTATCCAATTATTAAAAAAGATTATTTACTTGCCATAAAAAATGAAATTAGATATGGTGTGATTTGCCAATCACCTAAAAAATATACTTATTTAACCTTTAAAAAAGAAGATTTTTTTAATAAAGAAAAAATTTATTATAAACCTAATAGCAAAAATATTTATCAACAACTTTTTAATACATATGATAAGAAAACAAAGAAAATTGAAAGTGAAAATAATTTACCTAATAAAATAACAAAAAATGAGATAAATTTAAATGAATTTTTTAAACAATTTGATATTTATAAAATAAATAATGATCAGAATATAACATACTCTGATCTAACTGATTTTGAAAAAGAGCAATTTATTAAAGTTTATGGAATAGAAGTAAAAGATAAATTTCAATCATATATAAATTTTTTAATTAAATAGGTTTTTAATATGCCACTTCGTTCTTCTAAATTATCTAAATGGTCTATTTATATCATTATTTCATCATTAATTTTATTTTTCTTAATTACTATTTTTTTAGTTATTGTCTATTTTTATCCAATACCAACAATAACAAATAATTTTAATACCGCTCATTTTTCCAGACTTCTTTCTCCGTGGCCTATGTCTGCGCTTGATCAAGAATTATTGGAACGGCGTCGTTTAAAAAGATATGCAAAAGGTGAACAATTAAGACGTATGGAACGACAGCTACAAAGAATGGAAAATTTAAATATCCCAATATATGATTTATTTTTAGATGCTAATGCTGAAATATCAAATTCAAAATACATAACAGCAACAGATGATGTTTCATTTTTATGGCCTATCCTACCTGCAAAAAAAATATTTACAAATTTACTATATCCAACAAATTCAAGAAAATCTTCTTCTGTTATTTTTCCATTAAATCATAGAAGTCAAATTACGGAAGGTGTTTTACTAGTTGGTGGAGAAGAAATTAAAGCAACAATTCCAGTGGTAAAAGGGAGAAGATCTTTTAGCTTTAATTTATTTCTTTTAACACCTGGAAGTATTCGAATTAGTTTAGGACAATATGTATGGGCAAAATCTTTTACGGATGATGATGTTCAAAGACGTATTAAATTATCAATACCTATAAATGACTCAACAGCGACAACAATTAAAATTATAAGTATTTCATCAAGTTTTTATTTATTAAATGCAAATGTAAATCATTTAGAACATTCAGGTAGATCTCCTATTCGAGTTTCAAATTCAAGTAATTTTTGGTTACCTAATAAAAATTACTTAGTATCAAACCAAAAAAATGAAAATCAGAATACAGAAGATGACACAATTAGTGATGCAGAAGATACAGAAGAAGATAAAATTCTAGAGGATGTAAAACCTGATGAAGCGAAACTAGAAGAATTTACAGCAAACCAAAACTCAGCAAATAACAAACAACAACCGAAAAAGGGAGTTGAACTCGCCCAAGATCCTTTAAACCAAATAGCAAACCCTCAAATATTAACGAACGACAATTACACGACAGCATTTGGATATAATATTGTTTTTTTACAGATTCCTAAAATTCCAGATTTTATCATAAAAAATAAAAAAATATTTAATAAAACAGCACCTGCGATTTCAAATTTAATGGAACAATCTGTTGTTTTTAATAAGTCTATTTCAATATCAGATAATGCTAGTGAAAACTTTCGGAGATTTATTTTTTCTGATTCCAATTTTTTAAATTCGGATAATATTTCTATTGCAAAAGAAGAAATAAATGAAAATAAAAACAAAAATACTTATTATCAACTTAGAAAATATGGTTATAATATTGTTGGAATATCTTATCCTGAAGCTTATTATTTTAATAAAAATATTTCTGATTCATCCGAGTTTTCTTCAATTTATGGAAAATGGCTAGAAAAAAATGATTGGACATTTGCAAATAAAAATTTAAAGATTGATGACCGAAATATTCCAGTAACAGGATTAGATGCTATTTTTAAAACCAATACCAAAGGAATTTCAGCTCCTTTATCTCAGAAAGATTTTCCAATTATTTCCAATTTTTTAGCCAGTACTTCTCAAAATATTGACCGCATTCCAGATTGGGGATTAAACGAATATATATTGATTAATAATAAAGAATCCTATATTCCTCGACTAATAGATGCATTTCAAAATTGGACCCACGAAAATCAACAGTCAAGATTTTTAGCTCATTTATTATTAGATACTGATCCAAATTTAATTAGGCCAACTATAAAAGATTTAGGAAAATCCATTGCTACTTTAGGTTTTTCTTCTTTTTTAAGTCCACTTGAAATAGATGATTTAGCAAATTTAGCTTATATAGATAAAGCTGTATTACAAATATTAGATACATTAAAAGCACGAAAATTAGAAAATAGAACAATAATATTTGCTCTAATTCCAATTGATAAAGGTGATAATAAAAAGGCATATTATGCGACTGGATTATACAAGATTCCTGGATTAATTCCTCAAAAAAGTATCAATTTCGAAAATATAAAAATAAATAATATCGTTTCAACTATTTTAACTAATGTAGGAATTCCATTAGATAATTCTTCACAAGCAGGTAATCAATTTTCTAAAGACAATATGCTAGAAAAAATATCCTTGAAAAATTACAATGAAGAAAAAGAAAATAGAATAAAAATAAAAAACAATTTTATAAAATATTCTATGATAATTAAACCCGATGAAAATAACTGCGCTCCTTTTTTATGGAATTCTAAATCTGAACCCATTTTTAGTTTTCAATCAAATTTACCTATTTATCAAATTATATCTGATAACCAAATTGAGTTTTTTCCTTGCTCTATTAAAAATAGAAATATTCAATTAAGCTGGTATCAAAGAGGTGAAATTAAAGATTTACCTACGAGCAATATAGATGATTATTTAGGAGGAATTTTTTCATATAAAAAAGAGATTTCATCGTTACCCACATTTTATTTTGGTAAGAGTTTAATTCCTTCAGATAATATTTCTTTTTACTTTGATTCGATGAATAAAACACAATTTGAACAAATATTTTCTGTAGATTCTCAAAATTCTAATAAATGTTTAAAATCGATCCGAGATAGTTTTATTGCTATTGATAATTTTGAAAGCAAAAACACAGAAGATCCTATATTATCTAAAAAAACGAAAATTGGTTTTTTTATAACACCACTGTAATTCTATCCTAGGAAATTTTTTCATTTTTAGACTTGATACAAAATCCGATAGCTGTTTTTAGAGTCACCTAAAACGGAATTGGATTTACTTTAATGGAAAAATATTTTAAAAATTGTATTTTTATATATATTGCCATTCCAATCATTTTATATTCTAATTATTCTTTTTCTGAATCGATTCCCACAGATTGGAGTGGAGTTCGTTCAAATGGAATGGGTGGGGCTTTTACTTCTAACTCAAATGATGAAACGTCTATCTATTCAAATCCGGCTGGATTAAGTGAAACAAGAAATCCTGCTGCAAAAAGATTTGTCCATGAACTAAAGCCTTTGGATCTCCAAATTGGCGGTAATGCACAAATGTTATCCAATATGAGTTCTGACCCAACCAACTGGGGATCAGATATGATAAGATCTGCAAAAAATAATCCAGGGAATCAATCTTATTTGTTACTTCAAAGTTTTAATGAAATTATTATGGGAGCAAAAAGATCTTTCACTCTTTTAGTTGGTACTCCTATTAGAAGTGAAAATAAAATGGCATTTATGAATACAAGTAGCACTAATCAAGCTTACTTTGTATCTACAACAACTGTAACAGGAGCAATAGGAATTTCTGGCTCAACAGAAAGAGGCTTCTTTCGTTATGGAGTTTCATTAAGACCAAATTATAGGGTGGATTATCAAAATCAAAATGTGGATACGACTAAGTATACAACAACAAATGATTTAGTTAACTTAGCTAATAGTACTGGAGATAAAACAACTTCTTTTGCTGTTGATGCGGGTTTTACCGCTACAGCAGCGGATTATTGGTTTCCTACTTTTGGGTTTGCAATTCGTAATATTCCTACAGGTTGTATTGATAACTACACAAATCCAATAAATCAAACTAAAGAAACAATGTGTGGAGCAACTCGAGATGGAGGAACGACAAGTTCTCAAAATTCATCTAAAATAGATCCTACCGAAATGAGAGCTGGTATTTCCTTAACTCCAAGAGGCAAAATTGGAAAATCAAAAGTGAATTTAAGACTATCAATTGATGCTTACCCTATTCCAATACAAATTGATGGTAGTAATTATGGAGTCGATGGCATGGATGCAAATAAAATAATTCATGCGGGAGCTGAATTATTTTTTGGAAATGTTCTTATTCAGCAAGGTTTTGGCATTAGAGGTGGTTATATGGAAGGCGGCCCAACTTGGGGTACTTCTTTTAATTTGGCATTTTTATCCATAGAATACTCTTCTTATTTAGTAAATGATACCCTACCTTTGCCTAATGGAACCGTAAATAAGTTTGTTGAAAGAAGACACTTGCTAGGAATCTCCTATCACTGGTAACATCCCCTCAATGTACTGCATTTAAAAAAATGCGTATCAATTTTAGAAAATTATCGTATTAAAAGGAAATGAACTTGAAAAAGAAAATACCAATTCGACTCTCTTTAAGCATGAGTTTTGTTTTATTATTTGCTAGCTGTACCACAATGAAAAGTAGCAAAGAAAATGTTAGTATTGTAAATCCTCCTTTAGTTTCTCCAACTCCATCTGTCATTCCGCAAAATAATCACAAAACCCCTGTAAATAAAGATAAAGATTTAAAAGATATTCTGAATAAAATTAACGAAATTGAACAACAGTTTTTATCTCAAAATTGTACAGAAGTATTAGATAAAGCAAAATCTTTGGAAACTTATTCTAAAAAAATAAATTTTAGCTCTCTTCCTCCTTTAACAGAAGCTGCTATTTATATTTGTGATGCCAGAGCAGGAATGGATAATCCTACAAGAGTCCAAAAAGCGATTTCCGTTATAAATAGTTTACCATTACGTTATCCTGTTATTCATGAAGCTTGGCTTCACAATACTCTAGCGGACTTTTATTTTGCGTTAGGTGATAAACAAAATGCTTTAAATGAAAAAAAAGCGGCTCGTGGTCTTATTTTAGCGCAACAACAAGATATTTCTTCTTTGAATAGTCAAATTTTACAACTGAACCCTTCGGAACAAGGCATTCAACCCAATAATTCGGGATCTCCTGTAACAAATGAATCCAATCCAAATAATATGAATCAAGATCAAATCGCTATTTCAGCAACTCAAATGTTAAATAATGATTCCCCAGAACAGGCAATTGCTCTCATAGATACAATCCCCATGAATCAAAGAAGCGATAACTTAAAACGCATTCGTTCCGACTCCGTAAATGCTCTTGTCATGAACCTAAGATATAAAGTAAGAGCATTATTTGTTAGATCTTCACAACAAACAGGTGCGGCGCGAAAGGATACCTTGAAACAAAGTGAACAAATTTTGCAAGGAATACTTAAGAATTATCCTGAATATTCAGACATGGCAGCGGTTCAAAACAATTTGAAACAAGTTCAACGTGAATTAGCAAAACCTTAAAGGATTAAAGAATGATAGAAGAAACACTTAAAGACTTGAGTTCTAAAACTTTTTATCCACTAAATGACTGTTTTGATAAAATTTCTAATTGGCTAAAAGATGAAAGTATTTCACAAGAAGACAAAGAAGAAATTCTTATTCTCATAAAAAATAAAGAAATATCCGAGTTAAGAGATCGATTTTACCGTGACCTTGAATTTGGTACAGGTGGTATTCGTGGTGTTATGGGAATGGGGGCAAACCGCTTAAACAAATACGTTCTTAGACGTGCTGTTCAAGGAGTTGCCAATTACATTTTAAGATGTGGCGAGAATGCTAAAAAACGTGGTGTAGCCATTGCTTATGACTCCCGAAACAACTCGAGTATCTTTGGCCAAGAAGTAGCCAGTGTTCTTGCCGCAAACGGCATTCGCTCCTATATTTTTCCAACTTTACAAACAACCCCTTCTCTTTCATATGCTATTCGAAAATTAGGTTGTATTAGTGGGTTTTGTATAACGGCTAGTCATAATCCGCCACAATACAATGGGATTAAAGTATATTGGGAAGATGGTGCTCAAATTATATCACCACAAGATACAGAAATATTAAAAGAAGTTTTTTCAATTAAATCTTTTTCTGAAACAAAACATATGGATTATTCTAAAGCAAAAAGTCTTGGATTGAGTCAATTTATCCAAAACGATGTGCTGGATAGTTACTTTAAAGAAATTGAAAACCTTTGTATAGCTCCCAACTCAACAAAAAATATTAGCATTGTTTACACTCCTCTTCATGGAACAGGAAAAATACCAACTTTAAGAGCGCTTAAAACTTTTGGATACGAAAATGTCTTTGTTGTTCCTGAACAAGGTGAACCTAATGGAAATTTTCCAACCGTAAAAAAACCAAACCCTGAAGAGCCAGAAGCATTGTCTCTTGCTATTAAATACGCATCTGAAAGAAAAGCGGATTGTGTTTTTGCAACTGATCCAGATTCCGACCGCCTAGCGATTGTTACTTATGATCCCAACATGGCTAAAGGTATTATGAAACACCAAGCCGTTGGAGATTATATTTTATTAAATGGAAATCAAACTGCAGCTTTATTAATTGATTCTATTTTAAAATTTAAAAAATCAAATGGTACCTTAGAAAAATCACATAAAATTGTTAAAACAATTGTTACTTCTGATCTTTTAGAAAAAATTTGTTCCGAATTCGACATTGAAATATTTAATACTCTAACAGGTTTTAAATGGATAGCCGGTTTAGTTCGGAGCTGGGAAGAAAAAAATAATAATTTTAAATATTTATTTGGAACCGAAGAAAGTTTTGGTTACATGCCAAGTAATAATGTACGTGATAAAGATGCCATTTCCGCAATGTGCCAAGCTGCAGAAATGATTTCTTTAGCAAAAGATAGTAACAAAACTTTATGCGAAAGTTTATTTGATATCTTTAAAAAACATGGTGCATGGCAAGAAGATCTTATAAATATCGATCTTTATGGAGAAGAAGGTGCTTTAAGAATATCTCGAATAATGCATAAAATGCGAGAAAATCCAGTCATGAACTGGGGAGGACATTTAGTTACTTCTATACTAGATTATACAGATAAAAATGTTCAAGAACGTTACCATATCCCACACTCTAATGTTCTTCAGTTTTTACTTGATGATGGTAGCAAAATATCGATGAGACCAAGCGGAACAGAGCCTAAATTAAAATTCTATGTTTCTGTATGCACAAATAATCCAAATGTTTTTGAAGGTTACAAAAAAACTCTTGAAAAAATAACGATGTTACGTAAAGAAATTTTACACTTTGTTGATAAAGTAAATTAAAAATAAATAACAAATATCATTAAAAAGCCCTTATAAACTACCGAAACGTACATTTGTGAGGGCTTTTTAATGCAATCGTCGGACCAAGACGTCCTGATTCGGGATGTTTTATTATTTATTGCAGCTTTAATAGGGTTGCTATACATGCTTATTATTAACATAAAAGAATCTAGAATCCGTTTTAGAAGCTTTAATAAGTCAAATTCCGAAAAAACAAAATATGATTTATCTAAATTAGAGTGGTACGGTGAATTTTCAAAATTTTATTCACTTACATTTGAAGAACCTCATTTCATATGGGAAATAAACATGTTTTCCATAAGAATGATTAAAAAAGACAAAAAATTTTCTTCTTATTCTGGATTTTCTTGGTTTGAATTTTCAAAATCTCAAGCTAATACCGAAAAAATAATGGCCCCAATTTTAAGAAAAGTATTTTTAAAATATAGAACTAAGTTTGAAAAAGTTCACCCCATTCATGTTTTAAGAGTTCCAAAAGAAACAGTACATTTTTATACTTGGTTACAAAACGAAAATCATACCAATTCAGCTATTTTTAATTTTCTAGATGAAGCTTTATATATTGCATCTGAAGCAAAAGTATATCCGAGTCTTTCAATTATTTGGGATGATGTTATTTATGTTGAAGTTACATTGCCAAATAATATCTTAATAAAAAACTTAGAAAAAGAATTTGATTCTATTTTTGGAGCAGAATGTACTAATTTAGGAACAAATGTTCATTTAAGACTGTGGATCGCTTTTTCTATTGAAAAAATTCCAAATTCTCTTAAAGAAAAAGAGAAAAAAATAGGAAAAATAAGTGATATAAATAAAGCTTCTTAGTTTTCTTATCTTAATATAAATTACTTTTTTAATTATTTAGTAAATCCATTTTGTCAAAACAATAATTAATTAGAAAAATTTAATCTTTTTAAAGGAGTTAACTTGATTTGGATACTTTAAATTTGCTTTTAATAACTTCATGCATTCTTGTTCCCCATTTTTTTCTTTTATTTTGATTCGTATTTCTTAAAAATTCTTTTAATAAATTGATACATCCTTGATCTCCATTTTTTTCCGCTAATAAGAGCGGCGTTTCATATGTCCCATCAATTTTAATTCGACCATTATTTATATTTATTTTCTCATGAGACAGCAGAAGAGAAAGAATTTCTGATTTTTTTTTCCTAACTGCAATAAAAACGGGAGAGCATGTTGAAAGAGGGCGGGTTTGTGCTAAATCTACCGCATTTGGGTTTATTTCAGGATGATTAATCAATTCTTTTATAATTTGAATATTTTGTTGCACAATAGCAACTTGTAATGGCAAACAACCATTGGTTCCAGGCTTGTTAAGTTCTATTTTAGGATGTCTTAAAAGTTCTTTTACAACTAATAAATGTCCATTTTGACATGCTGCAGCTAAGCTGTATACTGCACCTTTTAGCTCAAAATTTGGGTCAATTTGAGGGACCTATTTTAATAAGTAATTTACTAGAAAATAGTTATTATATGCAGATAAAAAATTGAGTGCTTGTGATGCTAAAATAGGATCATGTTTCCAATTGTTATATTTAAAAAGTTTAATAGGATTTATAAATGAATCATCTGAAGTCATTTTTTTATTTAAAATATTTTTATCAAAGGCAAACATAAATAGACTTAAATTATTATTAGAAAAGAGTTCAGAACTTTTTGTAAAATCAATATTTTGAGCAATAATATGTTCGATATTCCCATTAATTAGAACGTTAAACCCATAGTCTCCATTATTAATGTTTGGGTCATAAAAATATATTCTTAAATAATTTTCATGCTTTTGAAGATATATTGCCATAGCATGAAAATTAGTACTAATATATAAACATAGATGATCTTTTACTGTTTTTGAGATGGAAGAAATAAATTCTGCTAATTTAGAATTTAAAACACTTTTATGCTCTATTTTAAGAGCAAAAAAATTATCATGACGCAGTCTAGAATTTCCTACATTGAATAAATTTTGAACTAAATTAATATATTTATTAACTTCTTGATCTTGCAATAAGTTATCTTTGTGAATATTATCTTTATAAGACTCTATAATTTTTTTTGCTGAAGAATGAAACCATTCAATAGATAATTTTTCCATATTATCAAAAGAGAAATCATTATCATTTTTAAATTGAGTTGAATTTTTGGAAAAAGAATTCATCATACAATTTAACCAAAGTAATGAAAAACCAGAGCATAGACCTGAATTATTATCAAAATATTTTTCTAAATATTTTTTTGAATTCAAGGCCTCCATGTCACCTTTTTTAAATACGCTTCGTGAATTAGAAAAAACAAAATGTCTATTTGCATTATTATACGCATCTGAAAATAATGATTTTATTTTAGCTTCAAATGTTTCATTATTATTCATATCACTTAAAATAATATCATAAAAATTATTAACAAATTCGTCAGTTTGTTCAAAGTTTTTAATATCAGTATTAATTATTTTTTTACTTTTTAAATAATTATTTAGCATTATTGAATCAATATCTCCTAATAGACCGGAACCACAATTTTCAATCAATGCTATTGAAGAAAGGAAATAAGTACCTTCTCTAGTAAGATTATTATTATTCATTATCGTATTTTCAAAAATTCTTTGATTAAAATTAATTTTTCTTCCTATGACATTATAATTAGAAATAGTTAAGGCACTTTTTAAAAAATTTTCATTCATATTTTCACCATTAATTATTTGTTTATTAAGAAAAATATAGAGCAGAATAACATATCCGCAAATAAATAATAAATGATAAATATTATTTTTTTCAAGTATAATTGCATTTTGATTCTAATTAAAAGTTAAATTTTAATTTAATAATTAAATTATTTCTTATTTTAATATATTTACTTTATCAATAAATAAAATATTTTTTTGATAATAAATTTTAGATTTAGAAAAATTTCTTCGTCAATCATTGTTACTATTTTATTCGAAAAAATATAATTTAATTAATTAATATAAATTTTACATTATTAATAATATAGATGCCTTAAAAATTAAGAAATTTAAGAAAGATTCTATTAAAAAAAAAGTAATAATTCAAAATATTTTTTTAATATTTAAATACCTACCTAAAAAAAATTACTCTCATTTTAGTACTAAAGTAAAATCTGTATCTTTTTTTAAATTCTAGCTTAAAAAATATTTTAATTAAATCATATTAAACAATTAAATATCTAACAAATTATTTAATTGTTTAATATAGAGCAGTTAGGGGAAAAATGGATAATTTGCATTTAATTTACAATTGAAGTAAGAAAATAAAAATGGTTATGGTTTTGTTACGCATGCAGAAAAAACCTAAATTTAATCTATAAAAAAGGACTTTTTATGAAAAAAAAGAATTTTATTTTCTCTTAGCTTTTTCATTAATTTTAATGCTTTTGCTGACTGGAGAGCTTCTGCTGCAAAAACTCATGAAAATGAACCTTTAAATGTTAAAATAACCCCAGATAAAGTTATTTTTATCAAAATTAAAAATAACACGAATGATTCTATAAAAGTATATAGAAATTATCACGACAATGATTTTCTAAATGATTTATGCAAATCAACAAAAGAATTAAAAGAAGTAAAACTAGATTCTAGTGAAGTATATGATTTAGGAAGTTGCACTTTTAAAACTGAATATTTAAATCCAAAGGATAAAATCATTGAAACTAAATATTCCATGGTCAAAATTTCAATGGCAATTTATCAAGAAAGTAGGGGAAATATTTGGTCAAATTACTGGTTTTCAAGACCAAATGAAGAAACTATTAAGTTTTGGAGTTATGCGACACTTGCAAATTTTAAATATCCAGATTTTAATAAATTTTTATTTTCACCAAAAGTAACAGACAGTATGAATAATAAACTTGGTGATATATGTATTAATGTAACAGGAAGTTATCATAATCTTAAATCCGAATATGTCGATTGCAACTTTATTAAATAATAATCTAATTGGCCCCATAATATTTACAAATCATTTCAGCCATATCTCTAATTGATGTTTCGATAGGAGTGGGTTCCCAATCCAGAATTTCAAATGTTGCTTGATTATCAAAAGAAGCTTTTTTTCCTAGAAAAGGAAGCAAACCCTTTGCTTCACGATCGAACAGAGATATCATCTTCAACAAAATAGAGGGAACGATTCGTGTGGGAACTTTGTTGTATCCTAAATCCCTAAGTATTTTTGCAAGAGTTGCAAACTCAATAGGCTCCGCACTTGATGCTATAAAACGTTTTCCAATAGCTCCATCGGCACTTAGAGCTTTTACATGCAAACGAGCAACATCTCGGACATCAATCATACCCATTGCTACATCTGGAATCATAGGGGTCTTGCCATTTATGAAATTATGGACCATTTTTAAAGTTTGACCTTTTATCTCAGAACCAAGAGAGGGTCCAAAAACACCGCCAGGATTGATAACAACCAACTCTAAAGTACCGCCACTCTCAATCGCTTTCCACGCAGCACGTTCTGCCAAAGTTTTACTTTTCATATATGCGCCAATGTTCGCATTAGAATTGGACCAGCTTTCTGTTCCATATCTACCCGTATCTTTTCCAGCTATCATTGCTGCAATTGATGAAGTAACTACAAGACGCTTCACACCTAAATTCTGGGCAAAAGAAATAATGCGCTTTGTACCTACAAGTGCAGGAATGATGAATTCGTTCTCATCTTTTGGTTCGACTATTTCACAAGGAGATGCAACATGCATAACATACATGCAGCCTCTCATTGCTTCGGCCCAGCCTTTATCCGAAAGAAGATCAGCTTCAACGAAACTCAGGCGATCTACTGAACAAATTTTTGCAATATCTGACTTTGTTAATTGCGCTTTTGTTTGGGATCGAATTGTTCCAACGACTTCGTAACCTTGTTTCAATAATTCGGCAGCGCAGTATTGCCCAATATATCCTGTAATACCTGTAAGTAAAACTCGTTTTGTCACGATGCATTCTCCATGTTTATTTAAAGAGAAATCAGATTTAAGAAAATAAGAGTGGCTAAAATTTGTTTGAATATTACTTAAATTAAAGTAACAGAAATAAAACTGTAAGTTAGTTCCTGTTTAATTCATTATTCTTTTGTCTCTATTTTTATTTCAAGTCAATCAAAGGAAAGAAATTTTTTTGAATATAAAGGAAAAAAATTCTACAATAAAATATTTTCATTTAAAAGAAACATAAACATAATCTTTATCAAGTAAGTCTAATTTTGTGCAATTTTTTAAATCTAAATCACATTTATTAATATAGAATCCTTCAGAATCTGAATTTAATTGAACATAAACACTATCATCAGTAACTGAAATGATATTAAAATATTCATTAGCGTCTCTTTCAACAATTCTCATTTTAACATTATTTTTATATAAATGTATGAAAAT
>NZ_JBIPMD010000220.1:0-5263 GCF_044369315.1 Silvanigrella sp. | reverse complement strand
TGGAATAAAGAAATATTTGTTTGATTAATTTATCATAGTTACTAACTTGAGCAAATTCACCTTTTCTTAAATTTATTTTAGAAGCAATGCCAATTACAGGTAGTCCACGCATAGCAATTGCAAGAGATTGAGAAAAGACGGATAAACTTGCTTCACTCGCATTATCAGAAAATTCATCATCTTGAAACATGAAGTTTTCTTTTCTGATTTTTATACCAGTTACAGGCAAATTTAAGATAACCTCAAAATAATCTTTTAAGCCTTTTATTTTACTAGAACCGCCCGTTAAAAATACGGATTTAATTTTAATATTTTCTTTTGCAATAAAAGATTGTATTGTTCTTAAAATTTCAATACCAAGTTCAGTAATAGCTTGAGATAATACAATAGATACTAGATTTCTCTTACTATCGTTTTCCTCAGTAGCGCTTATTTCCATTGAACTCACAAAATGTTTTAATATTTCTGCTTCTGAATAATTTAATTCAAACTTTTGTTTTAACACCTGATTAAAATAATCACCTGCAATACTTATTATTCTAGTATATAATACCTTTTTATCTGCTAAAAAAGTAAGTGTTGTTTTACTATGCCCAATATTAATAATTAAATTTGAAAAGATGTTTTGTTTCTCACCATCTTCAACTTTTTCATGAATATTTTCTGTGTTACTATTAGTTTCTTTATCCAAAAAAGAAAGCATATTCAAATATGTTAAGTTATCAATATCAAGAACTTTAACTCTTAAATGTTCTTTTTCAATAATTTCTAAAATATCTTTAATAACTTCTTTTTTAGATAAAACAGATAAAACAGAGGATTTATTTTTAGTATATTCAATAATTTGATAATCTAAAATGGAATCTTCTATTGCAAAAGGACTAGAACTTTCTAGTTCATTTTCCAAAAATCCAACAATATCTCTTTTGCGAATATTTTGAAAATCAACTTTTCGAATAGATACATTTTTTGAATCTATGGCCGCATAAACAGTATCAAATTCTAAATTATAATTTTTTATGAGAGCATCAATGGCTTGAGTTTGAGCTTCTTTCTCATTGATACCTTCTTTATATTCAATTTTTTGTTCAATAAGTTGATGTACAAGGTAATTTTTATAATCATTTATAATTTTATAATCATTCCAAATAATTGCAGCCTTAATTGAATACGTTCCAATATCAAGGCCAAGAATCTTCTGCATTTTTCTATCATCTCCATAATAGGCAGCACTTTCAGTGCTTTATATGAATCCACCTTTAAAATATAGTCAAATAACATTAAGTGCTTAAAATAAACTTCAGCTATCCTTCAGAAAGACCGAATTCATATAAGTAGTCAAACCTTTGTTGGAGAAATTATGCAGGTAAGGGCAAAAGGTTCACAATACAAAAGCCTGAAGCTAAGACAAAATATTGTCTGTAGCATGAATTTCTCCTCTAAAACACGTCCTAGGAAGCTAATCAATAATGAACCTGAAAACAAACTTGGAACCGCAAACAAATTTATATTTGTCCAAGATTTTGAAAATGCGGAAACCATTTTAAAACAACTTTCTGTTAAGTTCCCTAATGATTATGAAATCTTATTTAGAAGAGTGGAAGTATCTACAAAAAGAGATACGCTCTCTGAACTCATACACGACCTAAAAAAATTGAGCAAAGAACACCCTGAATCAAAGGCTATCGATTTTGCTATACTATTAGGAAGTATACGGATTTCATCCAAAAATGATACCGAAAAAGACAAAAAAGCAGACATTAGAAAACACTTTGAACATTCTCATAGAGAAATTGAATACCCAAATAATTCAAAAACTCCTTTAATAAATATACTTTCTAATAAAAAAATTAGAATCAATAGAACTCTCGATATTCCAGATGACTATTTTCCAGAAGATTTTCCTATTCAAGAACTTCATTTTCCAAATGAAAATAAAAATAGAACGACTGAAAACCTAAATGCCAAAGAAGAACTTTATAATAAGGCTGTAGAGCTTCAAATGAGTTATCCAGAGAACTATGCTGCATGGTTCATTTCTGGTTGCGCCTTAGAAAGTATTGGCCGCCTTAGTGAAGCAATAGAGCATTGGAAACATGCTTTTTCATTAAAATCAAATTCAACTTCCATTTTAGCAACTTTGACAGAACTTCAACAAATTGGCGCAATATCGGATCCAAATACAAATTATGCTGAAAGATTTGAATCTCTTGATAAGTTTTTAGTTCATGGTCATTTTGAAACACATACTGCACTTTATAATGAGTTTTTAAATTTAGGTGACCATAAAAATGCAATAAATGCTTTAAGAACTTTAGCGGATTGGCTTCAAAAACAATATGGAGAAGTTCCAGTAGAAATTGAAATTCTCTGCTTGTTAGGAGCTATGCAAGCATACAAATTGGCAAATAATATACCCGCATCAGAAGCATGTCGTGCTGAAGTTGAAAATATCGTAATTGCATGTAAAAAATCGCCGCGCGATATGAATCAAATTTATTTTATCGCTCAACTTTGCGATGAATATGGTCTTAAGCCCGTTGCCCGAATCTGTTACTTTGCAATTTTAATTTCTAAGGATTCCTCTCATGATCTTGTTATTCAAACTGCATCACACTGTGTCAGTAATAATCCTTCAGATGGTTTATTAGAATGCCTAAAGGTTGCTTATAAAAATTTACATGGAAGCCCTGAAATTCGTTTTTGCATGTTACTTTGTGGATTAAAAGTATCTCAAGTAGACGTAAGCGATTACATGCTGAAAAAAAATAAAATTAGGGATTCTATCTCAAATGAGACTCCAAGCGAACTTATATTAATTCATTTAGAAGAACTTTATAATATTTATCAATTTGACCCAGAAGTTCATTATTATCTTGCTGAAATTCATTCAAAAATTGGAAACCATAAAGATGCTAAAAAATATTTCCAATATATGTTTTCATTGGATTATTTTAATTCAGATGGAATATTAAGATATATCTTTTTTCTTCTAAAAATAAGAGATTATTCAACAGCAAGAGAAATAGCTCAAGAAGGATTGCAATTAACCAGTTTATCAGAACAACAATCAAATGAGTTGCACTGGAGTATTGCTGCTGCCTATTATTCTGAAGGCGACTTTCAAAATTCATATTCTGAAATTCAAAAATCATTGTCTATTGATCCATGGAATCATTCCTATCTCATCTTGTTATTAAGATCTTGTTTAAATATTGAATCAAATAAATTTTTAAAAGAAAACGAAGCTATCGTTAAGTTTTTAGAAGAATTTATTTTAACTACAAATTCTTCTGCAAATCAGAAAGAAGCTCTTTGTGAAAAATTAATGAAGTATGGATTAGAATGTATTCAAAATAATTTTTCTGAATTTGCTTGGAATATTGCAAAATGCGCTATACTTGTCAGCGAAAATTTAAACGACAATCTTCTTCTTTTTGTGGCAAAATCTGGTGCGAGTTATAATTCACGAACAGCAGTTCAAGAAATGCTTTTATTGCTTAAACAAAAAAATAATAAAGAGTTAAATTTTGCTACTTTATCTGCATGTATCGCACAAATTTACAGTTTATCTGGAAATTGGTCACTTGTAGACGAATGGCTCTCCATAGCGAAAAATAATCATGGATTATCTGGAAAAGTAACAAAACAAAAATTATTTGAACTTGAAGCTTTAAGTATTATTATGAAAGGCACAGATTTTAAAAAAGCACAGACATTACTTGAAGCCGCAATTGATTCTTATGACAATATTCAAAAAGTACCTTTGGACACAAAAGTTTTACATGGTTATATTCTTGTTGCTCAAGGTCAATTTTCTGTTGGTATAGAAAAAATGCAAAATAATATTAGCACGAATGCTTCAATTCAAAGTCTTTACTTTTTAATTAAAGGTCTAGAACGAGCTGGTCAGCTAAACAACACAACAAAAGAATCCTTAACTCAACTTTTCCACATATATCCTACAAATTCTTTCGAGCAAAAGATGGTTGAAGAAATTTTTATAACCGTAGGAAACAAAAATAATTCAAGTCCTGTAGGTTTAGCCTGTTAATCAATTGACTTCAACTTATTAAAAAGGAATATTCTAAATTAAGTTGTTAAAGTTTTTTGTAACACTATGGTTATTTTTTCCACAGGTACTTTAAAATGAAAAAGAAACAAGAACTTTCTAAACCAATCCAAAAAAGTTCAGAGTTAAAACGAATTCGTAATAAAATTACAATTTCTGGTGATTGGTGGAATGGTAAAACTCATGTTCTTCTTGATATGGATGGAACTTTAATTGATCAACCTGGGGCTTTATTTCATAATTTATTTGCTCTTGGTGTTTTATTCAGAATGCGTAGTTTTGGATCTATCTCACAATTAATTAAAGCAGCTCAAAAAACAAAAGAAATTCTTCTCTCATCTCATTCTTTTTCTTCAAATGAAGATGCTTTTTTTGAGACTCTTGCATCTGAGTTAAATACAAATAGACTAAAAATTGAAAGATTTATGTCTAAATTTTTTGATTCCGATTATCCATTTATTTGTTTATTTCTTCATTCAGACCCGTATGCTAGAAAATTAGTTGATCTTTTACATACAAGTAATAGGCACATTACACTAGCAACCAACGCTGTATTTGGCAGAAGAGAAATTGAATTAAGATTAAAAGCAAGTGATTTGTATTTACATGATTTTGATCTTGTTACTTCATGGGATGTGATGAAAAGTACAAAACCCCACAAAAACTTTTTTAATGAAACTTTAAAAAAAATTGGAACAACCCCAGAAAGAACAATTATGATAGGAAATGACCCCTATTATGATCTCCCCGCTCATACCTTAGGCATTCAAACTCTTTTGGTTGGAAATAAATTAAGTCTAAAAGATATTGTAGATTCTTTAGAAGAAAATATTAGACAAAACTTAAAGGTATAAATTAAGGATCCGCTCTATTTAAAATTTTAATTGCAGAGCTTGAGCTTGTCATCGAACTTCTTAAAACACCAAGATAATCAATTCCCGAGTTATTTCCCCAACAATATACATCTTCTCCAGAAAGTAAAACACAAGAAACCCTATCTGCCGAAGCAATATCAACAATTGTTTGCCCAGAAGGCAGGCCATTTACTTTTTGTGGAACAGAAAAATTGGATGTACCCCCATTTCCCAACTGCCCGGAAGTACCCTGCCCCCGTGTCCTCCCAATAAGTGATTTTTACAAAGCATAAATCCAGAATTAAATCTCCTTTTGAGGAGGAGATTTAAATGGAGA
>NZ_JBIPMD010000219.1:0-5281 GCF_044369315.1 Silvanigrella sp. | reverse complement strand
CCCAAAAGATTGGTTGCCTTGGAATTATCTCGATACCATCAACAAAATCAAAAACCACTCTCTATAAAAAATTTACTAGCATTCATTTTGTTTGTAAAATGCACTTATTGGTAGGACACACTGACATTATAATAAATTCAATCGAAGATGCAAAAAAATATAGAATTGGAGTTGTAAAAGAAGATATTAAATATAAATTTTTAGCAGAAAAAGGTTTTATTAATTTTGAAATTGCAGCTTCAACTGATCTAAATATTTTAAAATTTATTGGAAAAAGGGAAGACCTAATAGTTGGAAGTGAGTTAAGTCTTCAAGAGCAGCTAAAAAAAATCAATATACCATATGATATTGTAGAAAAAGTTTTTGAATTAAAAGAACTTGATGGAAAAAGGTATCTCGCTTTTAATAAAAACACATCCAACGAAGTTGTAAATAATTTTAAAAAGGCGGCTAAATTAGTTTATGACTATGAAAAAGAGCTAAAATAAATAGTATCTATAATAAACTTTCAATTCGAATTAAAAAATCTTTTAATATATTTCCGGTTGCTCCCCAAATATCAATATCACCAATATTATCAATATTCATAGGAAAATGCCAAACACGTCTTTTTAATTGCATGATAGTTCGCTCTTCACTCCAACTATTAATATTTAATAAGTTTTGAATTGATATTGGAACGATAAAACTAACTTCATCTTCATTACATCTTAAGTTTTGATCATCTATAAATAAGGAACAAAACGGAACAATATGATAACCAGATCTCGCAAAGGAATCATTTAATTTTATGGTCGATAAAATTTTAGTAGGCTCAAGTGCAATTTCTTCATTTGCTTCTCTTAATGCAGTCTGTTGCGGACTTTCTCCATGATCAATTCGACCTCCTGGAAAAGAGACTTCTCCCGCATGCTCTTTTAAATGTCCTGAGCGAATGGTAAAAATAAGTTTCCAATTTAATATATTTAAAATTTTATTTTCAAAATCAATTTTCGGACATAACACG
Source organism: Silvanigrella sp. (assembly GCF_044369315.1). Lineage (NCBI taxonomy): Bacteria > Pseudomonadati > Bdellovibrionota > Oligoflexia > Silvanigrellales > Silvanigrellaceae > Silvanigrella > Silvanigrella sp. The sequence continues at coordinate 4,275 of NZ_JBIPMD010000219.1, read as the reverse complement.
GGTATTAAAATTGCTGATCTTCTTTCTAAATCGGGAACATCTTCATACAAGCCGTTAATATGTTCAATTTTTTTAAAAATTTTAAGTATATTATTTGGCATTAATTCCGTTCTTTAGCTCTCATATATAATTCAGAACTTTCTTTAATTCTTCTGCCACGACGATACTCTTTCTGATTAGGATCTGCAATAACAAATGCAGATTCTAAATCGCCATTACTTGTACATAATAAAATTTTATTTAAACCATTTTCATGTTCAGACATTTCTAAAAACTCAGCATTTTCACCAGAAACTAAATTATTTGCAAAATAATTTAACTGAGCTTTATTTTCTTTCACATCAATACTAAATTCATCACTAACACATCTTGCATAATATTTTTCTGCAGAACGCACTTTATTTTTTTGTAAAAATAAATAAGAAAAATTTAATTCATAGTGATCTACTTTTGAAAACTTATCAATTAAAGAAAGAGTTTTAGGAGGATTCCAAGCATGTCTAAACCAACACCAATCTTTTCTTGTCGATTTAAAAGATAGGGGACATGATTTTTTATGAGCACAAGGAGAAATGATTTCGCAGTTTTCTGCGGTTTCAATAAATTCATCTCTTAGACCACCTAGAGCCTTAGCATGAAGTTCTTGGCCTGGTTCCATAATAAATACAACACCACCATCTTCTGTTTTGGAATAAAGAGATTTTAATGTTTTAAGACGATGTTTTTCAGGAATTTCATTAAAAATATTAATGCAGAGAACAATATGAGCTTGTTTTGTCATTTTATCAGCAGAAGTCAATCTTTCTATCGTTATTTGTGTATCAGGAAAAGTAGAGTTTTTAATAAATTTAGAACCAAATTCTACAATTTTTTCTGAACGATCAATTGCATAAATAAATAATTTTTTTGGAGCTACTAAATTTGGATTTTTAGAAAATATATATTCTAATAATGAAATAATTCCGACAGATCCGCTCAATGGCCCACAACCAAAATCTGCTATGATTATTTCTTCTTTTTCAATAGAAAATAAACTTTCAATCGCAAATATATTCTCATCTTTTACTAAAGTAGAAAAAACTCTTTCAATATTTGGTAATAAAAATGAAGAAACATAGGATTGAAGCCCTATTGCGGACTCCATATAATGTTTATCTAATTTATCTCTTTCCTGATTAAAATGACTCCAAAGTCTTTGAACATGCGAAGCAAGGCTTTGGGCAGCTCCTTTTTTTTCTTGACCATCTTTTGTGTATATGCCCAAATAATTTTCCCATTCATCCATATATTTAGATAAATTTAAAAAATATTTACCTTCAACTTCGTAAAAATTCCTCATTCTATACTTATTCCTTTTGTCTATTTGCTTTTAAAAAAATGACATATTTCCTTACAGCAATATTATGATCTTTTAAGTTTTGACTAAAAATATGAGTCCCATCACCTTTGGCAACAAAATAAAGATCTTTTGAAACTGGGTTTAAAGTGGCTTTCAAGCTTGCAATTCCAGGGCTCGCAATAGGCCCTGGCGGTAACCCATAATTTGTATATGTATTATAAGGTGTAGGTGTTAGCAAATCTCTTTTTGTAATAGATCCTTTATATTTGTTCCATATTCCATAAATTACGGTTGGATCTGCCTGAAGCCTCATTTTAATTTTAAGTCTATTCCAGTAAACTCCTGCCACTCTTTCTCTTTCAGAAGAAACAGCAGTTTCCTTTTCAACAATAGAGGATAAAGTAATATACTCTAAAGGTGATAAACCGAGCCCTTTTGCTTTTTGAAACATTTCTGGAGTCACATTCTTTTTGAATTCAGAAAGAATCGATTTTATTACAGATTTTGGTGATAAATTGGGATCAAATACGTATGTTTCAGGAAATATAAAGCCTTCCAAATTAACTGCATTTGTTTTAAGTCCCAAAAAAGGAATTAAATCTTTAGAATTGACAATTTCTAACCAATTTTCTTTTGTTGTTTTTGGAAAATCTTGAGCTAGTTTTTCAGAAATTTGGTATATATTTAATCCTTCTGGAATAGTTACTTTTATAGTTACGATATCCCCTTTTACAAGCTTCGTAAGTATTTCTTCTGGTGAGATATCTTTATGAAATCGATATGTTCCAATTTTTAAATTCCCAGTTAAATGCATAATTTTTGCGTAATCAATAAAAAGCTTAGGGTACCTTAAAACATTTAATTTCTCTAGATCATATGCAACTCTCATAAATGTAGAGCCTTCTTGTAAATGATAATCTACAGAATCTTGGTTTAAAGGGTTCGGACTTTTAAACCAATAAAAAATATATCCAATAAATCCAACAAATATAAAGAAAAATAATAAAAATAATTTTTTTAGCATATTATAAGTTCCACATCTTTGTTGCTATTGATTTTCTAATATTATTTATATTTGGAGCTATTCGTACTACACTTGAATCCCATATTTTATTTGAAATTCCAAAATATTCATTTAAAATATCATCTAATTCTATTTTATTTATTTCTTTTATATCATCATTTGTAACTCTAAAATATTTATTACTTTTATTAATAAAATCGGAATAAACAAATATTCTCGGACATTTTTCTACTCCATATTTTCTTCTTTGTGATACTCGATTTGTTAATAATACATGATATTTTGAATTTTGTTTTTTTTCATTTATTTGGAACCAAAAAGAAGTTCCCGTGTATCCCAAATGACCGTAAACTTTAGATCTATTTTCTGGCCAATGATTTAATCCAGCAGTTGAATCTTTTGAGCTAGGAGTGTCTAATCCATAAACAAATCTTACGTTTACATCACTAGTATAATTAACTTCATATAAATATTTACTTTGTGAAAAAATAATTTCTTTAGTAGCTTTTGTAACATCAATAATATTACCAAAAAATCCTGAATGGCCTGATACCAAATTATTATTTTCACTCAATGAGGAAAGTATATTTGAATTTGTATCATTTACAAATCCAAAGTTCATGTCCTTTAATTTATCCAAATTAATATCGTTATTATAATAAGAAATATAAGGATAAAACGGAATACTATTTTTTGATTTTTGAGGAGATAGACTTGAGTGAAAAAAATTTGTTTCTAATTTATCATTTATTAATTCTACAATTTGAAACCAGCTTTTTTCTTTCATAAAAAAGGACTCTATTAATCTTGATAATATAAAGTAATTTACATCAGAATAAACAAATTTCCCATAATCATCAAAATTAAATGATTTCATACAGCTTGAATTTAAATTACTTTTAATATTATATATGTAATTTTTATCATTAATATCTAAATTTGTATGATAAACATTTGGATCTTTATGATGCGAAGTAGAAAATTGAAACCATTTAGCGCTTCCCATCCAAAACCAATTTTTAGTCCCAGAGTAGTGTGATAGAAATGAATTTAAACAAAAATTATTTTTACTATTTAAAATAAATTGAAATAATTCTTCATTTTCTTCTAAAGAGTTTTTATTTAAAAATAAATCATTTATTGGTGTATTTATTATTTTAATAAAATCTTGTTTAAATAATTCTCTTAAATATAAATTCAAAAATATGGGTTTTGTAAGACTTGATAAATCAAAAGTCGGATGATAAGAAAAATCAATATTTTCGGAAATTTTTTTTGTATTAAATTGACATTCATCCGCCCAAAATGCAGATAGTGCCGCTTCATTATTTGATAATGACCAAGATGTAAATATTCCTTTTTGTGCTTCGGATTCAAGTTCTTCAAGAGATTCCAAAAATATTTTTGGAATATGCGTTTGTAAGCATTTTTGTATTGCTAAAATCATGATATGAGTACCCCTGCCTTGGATGTCCAGGGCATTAAAATTATCTTTAATAGGGTGCACTATGGATCACACGAAAGTAAAGCCTCGCTGTCCTTTTTTGATGCCAAAAAACGAGCTAACTCAAACCGATTTTATTCATTTTTGCACATCAAAGCTTGGAGTTACACCAAACCGCATCCTAAAAGATATTCTACAATGGCTTGAAGAAGATCATGGTTCTGGCGACCCTACTTTATTTGGCGCTATGGATAAAAACCAAACTGCTGAGTTTTATATTGTAGCAAAACAAGATTTTAATCTTTCTGGTTTACACATGATGCAAGAAACATTTTATCAAGCATCAGGGGGAACAATTAAACTCTTTTCAGATAGCAATGATGGTGATTTCATTAAAAAAGGATCCGTTGTTCTTGGAGGCATAGGCAGTGCAAGTTCCATTTTACTTGCAGAACGAGTTGCATTAAA
>NZ_JBIPMD010000218.1:0-5298 GCF_044369315.1 Silvanigrella sp. | reverse complement strand
ATGAGTTGGTTCTGCCAATCCATTGGTAGCTCCTTTGTTACTTTTTTTTAAGCAACAATTAACTAACAAATTGGAGCTATTTCTTCAATCTTCACAATATCTTTCTCAACTCTTAACTGGCATTATATGTTAATGATGGCAGCAAAGACAATACTCTAAAAATTTTACATCAATTAGAAAATGAAAATCAGGAAAAAAGTTCGATAAATGGGAAACTTATTATTTTATCTTTAGCTAAAAACTTTGGACACCAAATTGCTTTGAGTGCAGGTTTACATCATGCAAAAGGAAATGCAATTATATCTATAGATGCAGACCTTCAAGATCCGCCTGAAGTCATAGAAGGAATGCTCGAATTGTGGAAAGAGGGTTCTGACATTGTTTACGGCGTTAGAACAGTACGTGAAGGGGAGACCTGGTTCAAATTAATAACAGCAAAATTATTTTATATTATCGTTAGAAAATTAACCAACTGTGATATTCCATTAAATTCTGGTGATTTTAGATTAATGAGTAGACAAGCATTAGATATCTTCAATTCATTACCAGAAAAAAATCGATTTATTAGAGGAATGGTTCCATGGATAGGACTAAAACAAACTCCTATTTATTATGAAAGATCCGCAAGATTTGCAGGAACAACAAAATATCCTCTTACAAAAATGATAAAATTAGCTTTAGACGGAATCATAGGGTTTAGCAATACTCCGCTCAAAAGCGCCTATTATTTAGGATTTACAGTTGCTATTTTAGCATTTATTTATGGTGCATTTATTTTAGTTTATTCACAAATTAAAGGTTTTCCCGTTCAAGGCTGGAGCAGTATTATGGTAACAATTTTATTTATTGGAGGAATTCAATTAATTACCATTGGAATTTTGGGAGAATATATTGGAAGAATATATGATGAAGTAAAAAAACGACCTTTATTTATTATAAATGATAAAGAAAGCAGATTTGGTAATTAATTTTATTCCGATTCTTCTTCTGGCGGTGTATATTCATCACATTTTATAATAACTACTTTGCCCGATCTATCTATTACATTACAATGATGCGGAAGTTTTGTTTTTATTGTTATCAATCCGTATCTATACTTATCTTTTAATTTTGGATTTTCAAAAGACTCTTGTAAGTTTTCAGATGGATAATTCGTTCTTTCTCCAAAACAGGCCCCTAAATAAGGAGCTTCCGTATTTTCAGAGAAAAAAACATAACCTTTATTCCATGGAAATTCGGGATTTCGATTTTTTAAAAGAAAACAATCTACAAAAGGAACATCGGTATTTACCCTTCTATCTGGGTGAAATAATAATCTGGTGTCAAAGTAACAGACTTCAAAAAAGCGAGCTACAAATATTCCAAAAAATAAAACTTTCAAAAATATTTTGAAATAATTTGAATCTTTAGAAAGAATATCCCAAGTGCCTAAAGCTAATAAACAAAAAGAAGGAGCGATACCAAACCAATAATAAAAATGGACAATACTATGAGTTCCATCAAGGATACCAATCATAATAATTTGAATTAAAATAACAATCCATAGTTGAAAATGATAAAAGGCAAATCGCCTTATGATATAAAATAGATATATTACTGAGACAAGGACTATTCCATATGGGAATAGCGGATGATAATTAATAAACTCTAAGAACTCATTATAATGTGAAAATAAATCAATTAAAGACGATAATCCAATATCTTTATGAACTCCAAAATTTGTAGGAATTTCTCTTAATTTTTCTAAATAAGCTATTCCCTTGGTATAATACAAAAAAGATAATAATGTAGCTGGAACTAACCAAAAAAGATTGTATGCTGATTTAAAAATATTTTTATTAAGTAAAAACAATGGAAATACAACTACAGTCACAGGTTTTAGCAACAAACCCAAAAGTGTTAAAAAAAATGGCTTTATATATGTAACTTTTTCCCAAGAAAGCCCAATTGCAATTAAACACAATTGAACCGCAATAAAATCTGGAATAAATCTCCAGCCTATTGAAGCAGAAAATGAAAAAATTGGGAATAATAAAATCATATTAAATGCACTAATTCCTAATATTTTAATATTTTTCCATACTCTTAAATTAATATATGTAAAAAATAAAACAAGGAAACAAATAAATAAACAGGCCAAAATTTTACCAATATAAGGGCCAAAGAAAAAAAATGGGGCTGTGACCATATTTAAAATTGGAAATTCCATTGGCATAAAGCCATAACTTTGGCCACTATTTAAAACAGCTGGATAAAATATATTGTCAGTATATGGCTCATAAACCCAACGCGACCAATATCTCATTGCAACAGAAATGGTATCGGTCTGACGAATGATATGCGGTAAATCAAACGGTAAAAAACAATTTATACCAGCCGCTAAAGCTCTTATCATTAAAAAAACAAAAAGAACTTTTTGAAATAATGTTAAGTTTTTAATACATTCAAATTTTTTCGATCTTATCAAAAGAACACCTCATTACAACACAAACTAAAAAAATTAGTTATGAGTCAAATTTTTTTAAACTAACAAAAATTTTTAACTTGTCAATATATTAAAATGAATTGAGACATTTAAGTAAAATATTTTAAATTACTTTTAGAGTTTTATTATCATTTATTATAAATTTAATATACTTTTTAGGTATGAATAATTGAAAAGTGGAACCTTCCTCTTTTTTAGAAATTATCTTACAATTAATTTCAAATTTTTTGCAAGAGTTTCTCACAGCATCTAGACCAATTCCTCTACCACTCAATTCAGAAATTTCTTCTTTCGTAGAAAAACCAGGAGCAAAAAGAAGATCAATGATATCTTCATCTTTATAAGAATCAAAAGAGTTCGTAATCAACTTTTTTTCAAATGCAATATCATATACTTTTTTTAGATTAACACCCCTTCCATCATCAAATATTTGTAAAAGATATAAGTCAGATAATTCTTCAAATTTTATATATAATAATCCTTCTTCATTTTTTCCTTTTTGTTTTCTTTCCTCTATTGTTTCAATTCCATGATCCAAAGCATTTCTTAAAGAATGAGTAAAAGCTTCGGACAATGAAATACTTATTTTACTGTCCATATAAATATCCCAATTTGGAATTTCAAGCGATATCTTTTTATTTAAATTCAAAGATAATTCGTTTAATGTATCCTTAAATGAAATAAATAAATTTTTTAAACTAAAAAAAGAGTCACTTTTAAATTGAGATATCCAAGAAAGAATATCATCTACTGAATTATTTTTTTGAACCAAAAGTGAATCTATTATATCTATTGCAACTTTTGAAGGATTAAATGAGTTATTTTTTTCAAATAAATTTTTATAATTTTCTCTATACTCTTTATATAGAATATTTAAATTTATCAATTCTTTATTATTAATATCAAATGAAATTTTTTCTTTATTAGTTAATGAAATTCTTATTGGTTCCAAGGTATCTTCAATAACGTGAACCTTTTTAGCTAGAAACTTTAATCCAACACTCCTTGCTGATCCTTTAATTGTATGAAGATCTCTTAACATGACTGAAGCTTCATTTTCATTTAATTTTTCATTGTAATTTAACAATGATTCTGCTCTTAAATCATTCTCTTTATAAAATGTAACTAAATTTTCTTGTTTTGAAAATAAATTCTCTTTTAAAATAGTTTCTTTTAGGCTTGTTTCTTCATTCTTTGCAGCAAGAGAGGCTCTTAGTGCTAAAACTTCTGTAATATCTGAAATTACGAGAACAATTTTTTGAATTTGATCTTTTAAGAAGATAGGAGAGTATTTTAATGACAACGTTTTTTGTACATTATTTATATTTATATTTATAACTTTTAATAAATCACTTGAAGATAGCCCCCACTGAAAATCATCGGCAAACTTTAAAACACCTAATGTAAATAAGTGTCTAGAAACTTCTTCATTGTGTTTATCTAAATGTGAAAACAAAATATCTTTAAGATCTTTCAAATACAAATTATCAATTCCTAATATTTTTAAAGCTGCGGGAGAATATGTTTTTCCAATTATAAGATCTGGCGATACAGTTATAACTCCATCTTCTAGATTATCTAATATTTCTTTTATTTCAGAGTGTGCTAATGCTAATTCTTTAGTTCTTTCTTTCACTCTTTCTTCAAGAAATTGATTTGCATCTTCTAATTTATAATTACTTACCTCTAATTTTTGGTATGTTAAGATTAAATAAATTGACAATAGGAACAAAATAATACAGCCCACCAAAGTAATTAATATGATTCCAAAATTAATACGATCAATTGTCAAAAATCGATTAAATTTTAATCCAAACTTTTGCCCAAATTTTTCAACATAATTTTCTGTATATAATGAAGTTAAAATAATTTTGTTTTGTACTTCTGGATCTACTTTTCTAAATATATCCTTCTCAATTTTTTCTCCTGTTAGTATTGTTGTCAAAGTAATTTCAACACCTTTACTCCATTGCTCCTCTCCTAATAATTGAGTTAAATCTACAGTTACACCAATAATTCCAGACAACTTATTTAAACTATTTAATTTTAATACAGGAATAAATAACTCTATTGCAACATTTCCACTTTCTAATAAAAATGTTTTAGAAGCCTGAATATTTTTTGTTTGAATAATAAAATTCAAAGTTTCTTTTTTCGTTTTATCAGAATAAATATCCCATCCAAAATAAGAAGATTCTATTGCCTTTGAGTTAACAAAGATTACTGGCAAATAAAATTCATGCTCAGCTGATGATTTGATTTTTGAATTTTCTTCATCTCCTCCTTCAAGAATTGACTTCCCTAATTTTAATTTTTTCAATTTATTTTCAAATTCAGCCCTTTTACTTTTTTCAACATATTCATAAAAGTTAACACTTTTTAAGAAATCATTTTTTTTCATCAACTCAGTTGCAAAATTACCAAATTTAAACTGATTCATATCTTGATCAAGATATGAAAATGCATAAAATGCTGTTGAAATATCTTCCATTGCTTTAATACCTTGATTAAAGCTTTGTTTTATTCGAATGGTATCTGTTTGAAATGTACTATTAGACACGCTAATCGTATATTTCCAAGATCCATATAATATAAAAAGAATGACGAATGTAAGAATGGTTAATATGATGTATTTCATTTTTTTCATTCTATAAGACCTTTATTTTAATTTAAATTATAATTATATATATTTTTATGCCAGTTAAGAGTTGAGAATGTGTTTTTAGAAAAAGAATATGTACTTAAAAAGGCATGCAGAAAATCTTCCGAAAACATGGACAAGCAAGCCCTTTGTTGAACGGACTTTGGATGCC
>NZ_JBIPMD010000216.1:0-5299 GCF_044369315.1 Silvanigrella sp. | reverse complement strand
TTGTAAGCTCAATCGCCCCTTGCTTGAATTCGCTTGTATACCTTCTTTTGGTTAACACCATTTCAACACCTCTTTCCTATAAGTTTTTTTCGGATCTGGGTGTCTACTTTCTTAGGGGAGGATCAGTATTAATAAAAATTACATGAGGACTCACTATCCAATTATATTGTTGAAATTGAAAACATATAAAATATAAAAACTTTTCAGGAGTAAAAGCTATAATGTTAAATAATATTGATAAAGGAATGTATCTAAGATTTTGTACTGGTGTCTCAAAATTAGATTTTTACCCCTTCGCAGAAATTAAAAATTGGAAAAATTTGGGTTATTGGCTTCTTGTATTAAAACCATATATAGATAAAGAAAATAGTGCTGACGGTATTTTAGAAAATTATATTTTTTCAGAAGCTGAAAACTCATTAGAAGCAACTGTTTCCTTAAAAGCAACTTGGCAAGATGGAACTCCTGTCAGTAGTTTTGAAGCAGCAATGGGAATCGCAAAAGGTTTCACCCACAGAGAGCATTCAACGTCTATTCGAGTCATTGGAACAGAAGACATCAATAATATAGGATGGGAAAAAAAATATTATAAGGGAATTGAAATCATATCACCAATTAAATTTAAATTATTTTTTGAAGGAGAAATAGAAAATATAAAAGGTGTATTAGAAGATGCTCTTTCATTTAAAACATTACGAAATATAATTTGGCCTGTTAGGTTAAATTCTTTCACAAATCCAGAATATAACTCTGGTTATTTTGATATTGTTAGTAAATATCCAATACGATTTGAAAATGGAAAATACTTTTTAAATGTCTTAGGGAATCAAGTAGAATTATCTACATTAAATGTAAAAAGTAGTTACGACTTTTATTTTAATACCTCAGATTACAATCAATTTAAAAATCAAAATGAAGCTGATCTCGATTTTATTGTCAATAAAAAACAAAATATGCATACATTTATTGGTATATTTAATTCAAATAGTAAATTATTTAATTCAAAAAAATCTCGTTTGCAATTATCAGGTATCTTAAGAAATATTGCGAATTCTTTAAGTAAAGATGAAAACTATCATGTTCCAAATGGACACTTTGATACATCTGAACCTGGCTACCAAGAAAAAGTAAAATGGCCTATTCAAATAGAATTTTTCCCAGAGAATACAAAAGAAATTAAAATAGCAATACCTTATTTAACAGCAAAAAATAAAGTCATGCAAAAATTTGAAGAACTTTCCAATAAAAATGGGATAACAATTAATTGGATAGATATGTCAGAAGATTATAATAAATCTCTAAATGCAGATATTCAAATTTTTACAGCCCGTATTCAAAATAATAGACAAATTTGGCTACAAAATATTTTAAATTCAAATTCTGTTATTTTTAATCTAGAAAAGTTTCCTAAAACAGTTCTTACTCTCAAAGAAATAAATATTAAATCAGCCTCTACAATTCCAATAAAACAAGACTTATTAGAAAATTTTGAAAAAACAGCTTTCGAAGAAGTTTCAATCATTCCCATTTTTAGATATTATTTGCACTCCTATTCAAGAAAAAATTTACCAATCGTATTGAATATTTCTGAAAATAAAGAATTTTATTTTTCATTAAATAAAAACTAAAATTATACTTTAGTATTTTTTTTGATATATATAGAAAATATAGATTCATATTGATTTTATAATTCAATGTGAATTTATTTTTTTTAAAAACAAAGGTGATTTTAATGACATCATTCTATAAATCGATTTACAAAAGCTCATTGACCTTATTAACAGATTTTTATCAATTAACAATGGCATATGGATATTGGAAAAGTGGGGTATCAGAAAAAAAAGAGTGTCTTTCATCTTTATTTTAGAAAAAATCCATTTAAAAGCGGTTATTCCATAGCTTCCGGATTAGAACTCGTAATAAATTATATAAATCAATTTCAATTTCATAATGAAGACATTGAATATTTAAAAAATTTGAAAGGAAACGATAAAAAAAATATATTTGAGCCAGAGTTTTTAGAATATTTAAAACAATTAAAATTTAGTTGTGATATTGATGCTGTTGAAGAAGGTACTGTTTTATTTCCGAATGAACCTATTCTTAGAATTTCGGGACCTTTAATACAATGCCAATTATTAGAAACTCCATTATTAAATATAATAAACTTTCATACTCTAATCACTACGAAAGCCGCTCGAATTGTTTCTGTAGCAAATAATATACCTGTTCTTGAATTTGGCATAAGAAGGGCGCAAGGAATCGATGGAGGATTAAGCGCAAGTAGAGCCGCTTATATTGGAGGTTGTTCAGGAACTTCAAATACATTAGCAGGAAAAATTTTTGATATTCCTGTTAATGGTACACATTCGCATAGCTGGGTAATGGCATTTGAAAATGAGCTAGAGTCATTTTATGCCCTTGCAAAAGTAATGCCTAATAATGTTGTATTTTTAGTTGATACTTATGACACTTTAGAAGGTGTAAAAAAAGCAATTGAAGTAGGGAATTGGTTAAAGAAACAAGACAAAAAACTAATAGGCATTCGTCTTGATTCTGGAGACTTAGCCTATTTAAGTATTGAATCAAGAAAATTGTTAGATCAATCCGGCTTTAAAGACACAATTATTATTGCAAGCAATGATCTAAATGAACACATTATTTCTAGTTTAAATGATCAAGGTGCTGACATCACGACATGGGGTGTAGGCACTCAATTGGTAACAGCTTTTGATGAACCCGCCTTGGGCGCTGTTTACAAATTAGCAGCTATCCAAAACAAAGATGGCACTTGGAAACATTCTATTAAAATTTCAGAACAGTCTATTAAAATATCTACACCTGGAATTTTACAAGTAAGACGTTTTTATAAAAATAATTATTTTTTTGCAGACATGATCTTTGATACCTTAACAGAAAAAAATGAAATAGAACCTATTATTATTGATCCTGATGACATAAATCGTTTTTACAAAATTCCTAAAGGATGTGAATCTGAAGATCTTTTAAAACCAATTTTTAAAAATGGAATTCAAGTTTATCAATCGCCAAAATTAATTGAATCTCGTGAAAAATGTTTAAAAATGCTTAAAAAATTGCATAGCAGTATTAAAAGATTATTAAACCCACACCACTATCCAGCAGGATTAGAAAAAAATCTTTTCGATTTAAAATCTAGATTAATTCACAAAATGAAAGATAAAAATAATTCATTTTCATAATAAATTAACATTTTTTAATTTTGTAGCTCTCTAATTTTTTCTAAAGACTCTCTTGTTCCAAAGATAAACAATTCATCATCTACATTAAACATAAATGTAGAAATAGGATTTTTAATTCTATTATTTTTCCTATTAACAGCTAAAACGATACAATTATAATTCACCCTTATTCCTAATTGTAAAATTGTTTTATCAATAAAAGGATGATCGGCATTTAACTTAACACCTGCTAAAGTACACTGATCTAAAGAAGCAAATAGCTCATCTTGTCGTTCTTCATTACAAAAATTTTGAAGATCATAAATTGCTTTTTCATTTCCATATACTAATAAGGTATCATTAGGTAATATCGTTTCATTGGCTTTAGGTGAAATGATTGTTCGGGCTTCTCTAGCAATAGCTACAATATTTACAATAAATTTTTCTCTTAAATTCAAATCAATTAAATTTTTACCCACTATTATTGAATTTGAAGAAATAATCACAGGAACTAAATATTCATCCCATGGAGCTAATCTGTCTAAAGTTGCTGTTACATTTTTAGAAGTCATTAACATGTAATTTTTTTTCAAACGTGTTTTTGTATTATTAATTAAATAATTAATTCCTTTAAATAAAGAATATCTTTCATAAAATGGAAGCATTTTATTTTCTAATGAAAATTCAATTACAGATTGTGAATAAGATTCAATTAACTTATAAGTTGAATTTGGCAATATAAATTCAGCTTTATCAGCTAATAGTAATGATCCTTTTACTATAAAAGGGGTCACTAAAATTGTTATAATTGCTGTTGCAACAATGGCAGAAAAGTTTTGATTATCAATAGCACCTAAACTCACACCAACCTGAGCAATTACAAACGAAAGCTCACCGATTTGTACCATAAATCCACTAATACGAATTGAATCTTTTACACCTCTACCAGCAAATAAATTAAAAAATAAATTTATTGCAAATTTTCCTAAAACTATTGTGCAAACTGCCGCTAATATAAATTGCCATTTATCAATAATAATTTTTGGAGAAAATAAAAACCCGATAGAAACAAAAAACACAAGAGCAAAAATATTTTTTACGGGTTCAATAATGGACTCTATTTTTCTAATTTCTCTACATTCGGATAAAATAGAGCCCATAATAAAGGCACCAAGTGCGGAAGAAAAATTCCATGATGCTGAAATAAAAGCAAGGCCTAAAGCTAAACCTATACTTAAAATAACTAATAATTCTTCTTTGCCTGCTAGAAAAGCGGAATGAATGATTCGTGGTAATAATAAAGTACCTAATAACCACCAAAGTAAAATACTACATAGGAAAATAGGTAACAGTTCATACAATTTAATTTCACTTCCTGTTACAGAAGTTGAAAGCCAAATAATCATAAAAATAGCTACAGAATCTTCAACCAACAGAACAGCCATTAATTTATCTGCAAAACGAGCACTTGTTAATTGTTTATCTTCAAGTATTTTAATAATAACTGCTGTAGAAGCAGTCGATAGAACAGCACCAATAAAAAGAGGCTCTGTTCCTGTAAATCCTAACGCGCGACAAACTTGTGTACCTACAAACCACATGAGCAATGCTTGAAGTACACCTATTATAATTGGTGACGATCCTAATGATTTTATTTTACGGACACCAAAGTGAAGCCCCATTGAAAACATCAATAGCAAAACACCTATCTCTGCAAGAGTACTGGCAGAATCTTTACTAACAACATAAGGTGTATAAGATATTGGCAACGAAAGGAGGACTCCACCAAAAATATACCCAAGAAGCAGAGGAAGCTTAAGGAATTTTTTAAAAATCCAGCCAAATGCACCTCCTGTAAGGAGAATGGCAGATAGATCTTGGATAAAAATATTATGCATTAATATCAACTCCACATAAATTTGAAGATCACCTTAAGATAACTCAAAATTTTGTTTTTTAACAAGGATTCGCTTTAAGCAATTTTTTCACTAGGAGTTTTTATGGTGCGCCAAGATAAGTGCGTAAGAACCAGTGAGTGCGAATCTCACCCACGTAAAGATTAGCCATCAGCGTGGAAGTAAGCAGTGCGATTAATAAGG
>NZ_JBIPMD010000217.1:0-5299 GCF_044369315.1 Silvanigrella sp. | reverse complement strand
TGCAAATACAATAGAAAATTTTTGGGAAATAAACGATAAAAAATTGATTCCTTATATGATTAAGTTTTTAAATCATCCAAGCAATAGAGTTCGAGCTAATGTTATTATTTTAATTTATAATTATAATATTAGTTATTATAATGGTACTTGTATTATTTCTCTATTATCTTTAAAAAAATCAAGTATTTTAAACGATAATTTGTCTTTTGTTTTTGTGGTTGGGTTTTTAAAAATAGATAAATATTCTCAAGATGTAGAAAAAATATATGAAAGATTAAAAAACACGGAGTTTTTTAAAGAAAAACTTGTTGAAAATTTTGCATTTTCATTTTCTGGCCTAAAAAATCCAATTGGGGACGACCTTTTTCAATTTTTATTTTTGGAATCAGTAAATTATCCACAAAGCCTTCTTTATAAGTTTAAGCTTCTCTCATTAACACAAAGAATTAATATTTTAAAGACATTTATGGAAGCTGGTTTTGGAGAAATTGTTCAACAGAATTTATATAACAACTTTAAAAGTTCAATCTATGATTTGAGTTTTGAAGTTGAAATGATAGAAGAACTTATGAATAAAAAAATTGAAAAATAATTATTTTATAATTCGCCTGTAATGCCAAGGGCAATTTGATCGGTTCGCCAATAAACTTTCGGATTATTTCTGCCATTGTATAATACAGGTTCTAGCGAATACTCTGCTCCTGGTTGGCTTTCTTGTAACATATATGTCAAACTGTATACGGATCTTTTATTATAATAAACAATTGCAGCAGTATAGCCTAAAAAGTTTACGTTTACAAATTGATCTGTTACGTTTGGGTCTCCAGACCATCTATTTGTAAAAAAGCCTAATCGAATACCCAATGTATCATAAAAAATTGTTTCCGAACCAAAGGCATAGTCATACGTTTTTTTGGTATGATAAAAAGGATTCACAGCATTATTTTCAGAAGTATATATTAAGTCACTGGTAAAGGTTTGCCAATCTGAAGGCATCCAAGCTATTCCAAATCGAATAATATAAGGCAACTGTCCAAAGGGTTCTGGAGTATGTTTTATATTAGTTTGATTTATATATTGTTCATAAAAATCTGAATAATCATTTGAATTATTTATTGGATTAAATTGAGAATCTGTTACAACTTGATTGTCAACGTAAGTGCCTTCTGCGTTTTGAGAAAGAATAAATTTATATTTACCAGATAAGCCGAATGAAATATATTCTTTTGGTTTGTATAAAAACCCAAGCCCAGCTTCAATTCCTCTTACATAAAAATTACTGGTATAATTCCATAATTCGTATTGATAAATTTGAGCCCCTCCATAGGGATCGTCATAAGGACCAGAAAGAATATTAGCGCCTTGTAATTCGGAATAGCGCATATCAAAAAAAGCGATAGATAATCCGAAACTAAACTTATCGTGAGTTCGAAAAGAAACAGCCATTGCATATTCGTTTTCTGTGGAACTTACTTTTTGAACAAATCTTGTTTTTGTTAATCCGTTTTTGCTATCCGATTCGACGACATTATCTATATTAACATAGTCTTTATTGTAAATAGCAAAAGCCATATATATAGGTAAGTCTGTTCCTAATCGAAACGAACCACCAAAATAACCGGAAAGCAAATCGGCATCGGTTAATGAAAAACTTGTATTGTCATTTGCTAAATAACCATCTTGAGTAATCGTTGAAGTATAATAATTTGTTGTTGATACGCTAATAGAAGCATCTGGTGAAAATGCAATTCCCCCTGGATTATAAAAAACGCCTGCAGGACCAGAACCAATACCAGTATAGGCGCCGCCCATACCCGCAGGTCTTGAAGCCATGAGAAAACTATGATTATGCCACCAATCTCCATAACTTTGGAATGAAAATAGCGAAACAAAAATAAATAAATTCATTTTTATAATGTGATATAAATATATTTTATTTTGTTTTTTGTTTATATATATTTCCATAATCCTTTTCTTTAAAAGTGATTTGTATCTTTTATTTTTGTTTTATTGCATGAATTTTTCCTTTAAATAATTTTTCTAATATATTTGTTGTTTCGTCTAAGGTTTTACTTTGTTCTACTAGTTTTAGAGAGGATTCTTCTGTTAATTGAACAATTCCTTTGCTATTTTGAGTTGATTTTTCAATTTCAACCATAGAATTCGATATGAGTTTAATTCCAATTTCTTGTTCTTTTGTTGCATCTGATATTTGTTCAATGACTGAGGTAACAGTGACAATGTTTTCCGATATCGCTTTAAATACTGCATGCGCCTCTAAAGTAACATTTTTACCATCTACCACTCTTGCTTTTGTGGTGTCGATAATTGTATTTACTTGGGTTTGACTCGATTGTAATAATAATTGAATTTCATTTGCTGCTTTCCCGCTTACTTTTGCTAAATTACCAACTTCTTCAGCAACAACAGCAAATCCTTTTCCATGTTCTCCTGCTCGAGCGGATTCAATTGAGGCATTTAAAGAAAGTAACTCCGTTTTTGCTACTATGTCATTAATGACAGCTGTTTTCGTATTAATTTGTGTAATAATAACAGCGATATTTTGTAATTGAGTGCTAGATTCTTCAATTGTCTCCATCGCTTTTTCAAGGTGATTCATAATTTTTTCACCTTCTTTTGCTTTATCTGAAGCATTTTTTGAAACAAGTAAAGTTGAAGTTGCGTTTTCTGCAGTTCTATTAATCATGCTTGAAATTTGATCTATAGCCGCGCTTGTTTTATGAACGGAGTTTGTTTGTAATTCGGTAGATTGAGAAAGTTTATTTGAACTTTGCTTTAAGTTATTTCCAATATTGCTAGTGGAATTGCTTTGAAATTTTATACTGTCAATTTCTTTAATAATACTTTTGGTACTTTTTTTAACTAAGAGAATGATTGCTATAATTATAAATAATGATGAAGTCATAATGAAAAACATACTTATATTTGTCAAATTCTTTAAGTACTCTCCGTTTTGAGTTGATTTAATTGATCCTTTATAATTTAAATCGCTTATTTTTTCTAATAGATCTTGCGAATCTTGAAGAGGTTTATCTAAATTGTTTAATAAATAGTTATGTGCTTCAGTTGTTTTACTTGATTTTATGAAGTCTACGAATTTTGGTCTATATTTTAAATAATTATTGAATTTATCATTAAATTCATCAAATATTTTTTTCTCTTCGGCAAGTGTAATAAGGGAAGGATATTTTTTTATAGACACTTGCATGCTGTTTAATCTATCCTCTATTATTTTTAAGTTTTCTTCTATTTCTTTTTTAGATAATGAATATGAAATAATGAGCTCTCTTCTTCTAATTTGTGCAATTGTATACTTCATATCTTGTGAAGTATTAACGCTTGGTAGCCAAAATAAAGCTGTTTCATTAGAATAATTTTGAGTTTTATTTATAGCTATTATTGTGTATAAAGAATTTAAAAATATAATAAACATTAATATTAAAATTGAAAAATATATTTTTCTTGCAAAACTAATATGATTCACAAATTCACCGTTAAATATCATTTTTATATTTTGGCAATATACTTATTATTATCTTTTATAGTTTAGCAATTTATATATGATTTATATGGAATTTATTTTTCTAGTGAATTAAAAAAATGACTTGATAAGCAAATATTTCTTAGTATATATCATTTTAATATAGTAATTTAAGAAGCACCTTTAATTAGAATTTCAATTCCTGCTGCTGTAGAGTCTAATTTTGCACTTTGTTCCACTAAATTTGTAGATGATTCTTGGGTGCTGGTAACTGCTACTTGGCTTTTTTGTGTCGCTTTATCAATATTTGACATGGCAGAAGATATTTGCCTAACGCCAATTTCTTGTTCACGAGTCGCGTCCGAAATTTGTTGAATTACGCTTGCCATTGTAGAAATATCTTCTGAAATTTGATGAAAAGATTCCTGTGCTTCCGATGTTACTCTTTTTCCTTCGTCTACACGTTCTTTTGTTAAACCTAAAATTTTGTTTACTTGTTCTTGGCTTGAAGTGATTAGAGACTGAATATCCTGAGCTGACTCGCCGCTAATTTTAGCCAAGTTTCCTACTTCTTCTGCAACCACAGCGAATCCTTTTCCGTATTCACCAGCTCTTGCTGATTCAATCGAAGCATTTAAAGATAATAATTCTGTTTTTGAAACAATATCATTAATAACCGCTGTTTTTGTATTTATTTGATTAATTATCTCTGCTATATTTTGAAGTTGATTATTGGACTCTTGAATGGTCTCCATTGCATTTACGAGTCTTTCCATTGTTTTTTGTCCAGACTCTGTTTTTTGAGAAGCTCCTGTTGCCACATTTGTAGACTCTTTTGCATTTTCTGCAGTTCTATTTACCATGCTTGTAATTTCATTTATCGCAGCACTTGTTTCATGAATTGAAGCGGCTTGTTCCGTTACAGAGTCTGATAAAATATTTGATCCGTTTTTTAAACTATTTGCAATTTCATTTGTGGATACACTTTGATTTTTTAAATTATCAATAGCCATATTAAGAGACTTTGTTGTATTCCTGATAAGATTAAAAATAAATAAGGCAATTAAAATAGAAGCTGCAATAATTGTTGTCATTGTCATTACAGTTAAGCTTGTTAAACTTGCTCCTTTTTCAGTAGAAGCGACACCATTATTGTAATTATAAGTTGCAAGTTTTTGAACAGCTTCTTCTAATTCAGATGCTGCTTTTCTCGCTTTTGTTAATATCAATTTAATGGCTTCTTCTTTTTGTCCTTTTTTATTTATTTCAATAGCTTCTCTGCTAGCATTGTCGTAGGTTTTCCATTTTTGGGTGATATCATCTAATAAAACTTTTTCTTCGGGACCACTTAAAAGTTTTATATGATTTTCAATGTATTCATCAATATTTTTTTGCATATTTATCGAGTGTTTTTATGTCTTCGGCAAGGCCTTTTTTATTTTCTTCTTCATTTGAGTTAATTAATGAAGTTGATAATAATCCTAAAATACGTCTCGCGTATTTTCCAACCCCTTCACTCATTTTACTTGTAGATAAAACACTTGGCATCCAGCTTTTTCCCGTTTCCTGCGCAAAGGATTGTGTTTTATTTATCATAAATATTGTATATAGGGCCGAAAAAATAATTAAAGAAAGTAATATAATTATAGATAAATTTAATTTAAAAGAGAGGCTCTTTTTTTTTTGGTAGGTAGAGACATGACTTTTATTTCCTTTCAAATAAAGTAATTCATTGCCATGAAACCCCTGCAGAACCGGACTTGTAGTTTTCCCACATCCGGCTCCCAGAGATGATAT
>NZ_JBIPMD010000051.1:0-17008 GCF_044369315.1 Silvanigrella sp. | reverse complement strand
ATACCAGCTCAAACAGCCTATGTAAGGCAAAATCAAAATATTTAGTCTCAATGACTATGGGAATAGTCCAATCGTCTTTGGGAAATGACATGGGAACTGACAAATAAAGATCGCAATTTCATTGAAAAACTTCTTTCTCAATAACCATTCTTGAATCTAATTTCTTGTTCTGATAACTTCAGATGAGTTTTGAGAAGGAGAAACTATAAAATGCTTATAAGATATGCAAGAGTTTCAACCCTAGATCAAAATTTAGATTTGCAAGAAAAAGCAATACAAAAATCGGGTTGCAACAAAATCTTTGTAGATAAAGTAAGTGGAAGTCGTTTTGTACGAGCTGGATTGGAAAAATCTCTTGAACAGTTAAGAGAAGGCGACACTTTTATCGTTTGGAAATTAGATCGTCTTGGAAGAAACATCAATGATCTAATCGATTTTGTAAAAGATCTTGAATCTAAAAAAATAGAATTTAAAAGCCTCACTGATAATATTGATATATCGACTTCTTCTGGACGTTTTCTTCTTTCATACAATGGCTGCACTAGCTCAAATGGAACGAGAACTCATTATAGAGCGAACTATAGCTGTATTATAAGCTGCAAAGGAACGTGGTAGAATTGGTGGCAGGAAAAGAAGAATGACTACAAATAAACTTGAATCTGCAAAAAAATTATTAAGCAGCGGAACCCCTCCAAAAGATGTGGTAATGAGTTTGGGAGTTTCTATACCTACTCTGTATCGTTGGCTATCAGCTCATTCTCTCTGAAGCTTCATAAAATCATTTAAACGAAAGGGCGTTGATCTTGTTCATACATTTTAAAAATGACATCCTCTTTGGAAATTTGGACATCCACAATGGAAAATGACATATTTCATGCGAGACCAAAAATCAAATTTTACTTAGAATTCAATTGACTGCATAAGATCAAACTAATATGCCGTTCTAAATGTTTTTATATATTTTTTAAATATTAATTTCATAATAACTGTGTGTTAAACCATTATTGGCTGTAAGACATTTAGGACTACTTTTAACTTAATTTTAAAGTAAATTATACCGAAATTTTATATTGCCAAAAGGATTTGCTTTTGAAATGCTTACAACAATGGCACTTTCCAGTTGTACTTGAATAGCAACGGCGGAAGGGTTCTGCAGGGGCTAAGCAATTAAATGCATTTAATCTTATGAAAGGAAATATAAAGTTATGTCTTCAGCAAACAATTTTCTAATTAAAGCATTTCTAGTTTCGTTTTTAGTTATGTCATGCAACAATAAAGAGCAAAATGGAAATATGTCAGCTCCTTCTAACTCTTCTCCAACTCCTTCTAATTCTACTCCGACTATCATTGCTATTCCTGGGCCATTTTCAAATGAGTTTGAATTAAAGAAAATTAAGATTGATAAATCCATAGTCAAATTTACAAATCAAATGAATCAAAGTTCTTATACACATTTTTATGAATCACAAAAAATAAAAATTACGAACGAAAATGAAAATGAAAATGATATTAAATTTTCACTGATAAAAAACGCGATTTTTCCAGAATTTAATACTGCTGAATATTCTCAATTTTACCCTTCTTTTGAAATGAGTGCATGTAAATTTAATAATAAGGAAATAAATTCATTAAAAAAAGGTGAAAGTTGTGAATTTATTTTTACATATACAATCAAATATGGGCGCCCTTCAAAAGATAAAACTCTTCAAAAAAATTTAGTATTATCTATTAAAGACAAAGGAATAATAAATATTCCGGTATTACTTTATTTGCCACATATTCCTTATTTATCTTATGTAGTTGAAGATGAAATAAAGTTGTATGAAGTTGAAAATGAAAAATTAAAACAGCAATTTAGCGATGCTCACTTTAAATTACAAGCAATTGAATGTAAAAAGAAATTTCCGGATAATTTAATCGAACAAAACAATTGTATAAAAAATCTTTATAACACTGTATCTTCTGAATTTAAGCGAGAATTAAATAAGATAATAAGAGATTTTAAACTTAATGAATTGGGGGAAGGGAATTGGGGAATTTTTCATGACAATCAAAACGAAAAAATAACTGGAGCCATTAAAATTTATGGTGATAATAAATATATTTGCGATATGGATAAGTCGCTTTCTATATATTTAATGAATACGGAAAAAATTAGAGTAGAAAGTGCTATTATTTATAAAAATAAAAGATACCAAAACATTAACGAAGTATATTTGCGTTATAATAATAATGGATATCTTGTAAAGGCTATTGGAGATAAAACAAGCGAATATTTTGATCATAATTGCGGTTCTGATGCAAAAAAGTAGAAGAGAGAAGGGTTCTTAATTATTAATTTAATTTATAATATTTCAATCAAATTAATAATAATTAAATACTTACAACACCTCAGTCAAAAAATTAAACTCAAATTATAAAAACAAAATCATATACTTAAATCTACTTTCAAATTTTAATTCTCAAAACTCGGATATTTGCAAGAATCACCAGAATTGTAAACCAAGGCTGACCTATTATTGAATTTAAAAGGTATCTCTTCATTTGAGTTATTTAATTAATTTATTTTGAATAATTATAATAAAAGTCATTATTTTGGAAAATCAGTCTTATTTTCTTTGGGTAACATACTGAAATCAACTCCTCACCAGTCTCATCCTCTTTGGAAAATAAAAGCGACTTATAAATTTGAACTTCAAATATTTATTTCAAAATAAATATTTCTTGTTACTTCAAATGTATAAATAAATAAAATATTTAATGTTGTTGTATTTTGAAAATACATAAAACTTATAACTAGATTATTAAATTAACATAAATTTTAAAGGAGATAAATCATGATTTTTTATTTGAAAATATTTTAATGATTTTATATGAATTGTTTCATTTGGACTGAAAAAAAATGGTTTTTTATGTTTATGAAATAATTCAAAATAATAAAGAAATTTATTTATTATTTTGAATTTTGAAAGTAATTTTTAAAGCTTTTTAAGCCGCTTGAGTAGAAGTTTTGTTTTTTTTCTTAAATATTTTTGTAGTTAATATGGCAAAAGCTCCATTGCCTAGTACGTTTGCTGTTGTATTTAATGGGTCAAGAAGAATATAGATTGCGGTAATTAAACCAGACATTTCTGGAGAAAAGCCCAAATATTTTTCAAGAATAGGAATCATCACCACAATTCCACCGCCAGGAATTCCAGCAACAGCAAATTTAGCTATAACAAAGTAACTTGCAAAAATCATGAAGGTGCTTAAATCAGGGAAAGCAAGGCCAAAAGTAGCCATAATAGCAAGAGCTATCATTGGAACTGCAATACTATCTCCAACCAAATGAACATTTACCGTTGCGGGAGCAATGGTACGAGAAAGATCAATTTGACCCGTGTTTTTTTCGGCAGCTCGTATGGTTAATGGCAAAGCAGCCATACTGGACATTGTGCTAAAACCCATCATACCCGCAGGCAATACATTTTTAGCAAAATAGAGGAATTTCTTTGGGCTAAATCCTGCCCCAATAAAATACAATAGCGAAATATATAGGACTTCTGTAAGAATAATGGCAACAACTAGAGGAAAATAGGAGCGTATAATTACAGATAAAATACCATCACTTTCCAGTTTAATGACAAAACCTAAAGCAAATAGGGGGAGAACAGGGACAAACACTTTATTTAAAAATAAAGTGACAAAAGTGCGCATTTTATCGGCAAATACTTCGACGTGATGATTTCTAAATTTAGAGAAAATAAGTCCAGCAATAAAGCCAGAAAATAATGCAAAATTGTTAGAAATAAGAGTTGGAAATTTAAACTCCCAATAAGGCGTAAGAGTACCCGTAACTGTTCCTTGAGCTTCTTGAATATTGTTAAAGCCAGAAAGAGCAAATTTTGAAACATTATAGCTGATAAATGTCGATATATATCCTGATAAAGCAATACATACTAAAAGAATAATGATAAATTTAAAAACATCTGATTTAAATGAAAGTAAACAGGAGAAAATACAGCTAAAAATGATAACTGGTAAAAGAAAAATGAGCGTTTCTTTGAGGGAAAGACTTATTGCATATAAAATAGATTGAATTGAGGAAGGTAAAAGGTGTCCAAAAAAGAACCCCAAGAGAAGGGTAACTAATAATTTAAATATGATACTGTTCATTAACTTGGAGATATTCTTTAACATTTTGTAACCTTAATCTAGATTTTGCTCTATTATTAGAAAACCTTTACAGGTATTCTTCTCATCCATCTGTTATTACCACTTGTGGTGTTTAGCGAAATGATAATTTGGAGTCAACAATTCATGAGTATTAAGGTTTATTCTTGGAATATAAATGGGATTCGTGCTTCAGCGAAGGCAGGCTTTTTTGAATGGTTAAAAAATGTAGATGCAGATATAATTTTTCTTCAAGAGGTAAGGGCTTTGCCTGAACAACTATTACAAGAACAAATTGAACCATTTGGGTATAAAAGTTTTTGGCATCCTGCAGAAAAAAAAGGATACAGTGGAGTCTCTATCTATACGAGACTACCCCTAAAAAAAGAAGATATCCTTTTTGGTCTTGGCAATATCGATTTTGATAGGGAAGGGCGATTTATTGGTTTATTTTACAATAATATTTTTTATGGTAACGCTTATTTTCCAAATAGCCAGCCAGAAGGCAAAAGGCTCGATTATAAATTGGCTTTTTGTCATAACCTTCAAAATAAATTAAATGAATTAAAAAAAGATAATATTTCTATAGTTATGAGTGGTGATATTAATATTGCTCATAAAGAAATTGATTTGGCAAACCCAAAACAAAATCAAAAAAACCCAGGATTTTTACCCGAAGAAAGAAACTGGTTAACCCAATTTTTAAATGAGGGGTATTTAGACGCCTTTCGGATTTTTGAAAAAAATGGGGGCCATTATACTTGGTGGAGCAATCGCCCTGGGGTACGTGAAAAAAATATAGGATGGAGAATTGATTCACAATTTATAAGTGAAGATTTAATTCAAAAAATAGTATCCTCAAAAATACATAAAGATGTTTTGGGTTCTGATCATTGCCCCATTTCTATTGAAATAAAATAATTATATTTTAAATTATCTATTTTTTAGATTTTACTTATTTATTATCTATAAAACTGGAAAGTTTTTGGGGGTTATGATAACTCCCTAACGTTCCATGGTTACTGAGATCAAAGTTTTATTAAAGTTATTTAAAAATTAATATTGAAAGGAAGAATATGTTCAAAAGGAATTTGGTTATATTTGGATTTTTCATTCAATTTCTTTTTCCTTTACAAATTTATGCAAATAAAGGTATTGCAAATTTTATTGCGATAAGTGACATTCATTTTAATCCTTTTGATCTATGTAATGATAAATCAAATCAAAAAAACTGTGTTCAATTCATTAATGAATTAAATAAATCGGATAGTGATAAATGGAACACTATTTTTAAAAAATATTATAAAAATGATTCTTTTCCTTCATATGGTCAAAATACAAATTATCCTTTGTTTCAATCTTTGCTTATGCAATTAAAACAAACTTCTAAAAATACAAATATAAGTTTTGCTGTTATATTAGGAGATTTTTTGGCTCACCAATATATTGAAAACTATAAAATTTATACAAATGATTCTAGTTTAATGGGAGCTCAAAATTTTGTTAAAAAAACTTTTCAATATCTAACAAGTGAAATTCGGAGTTCTATTCCAAGTAACATTGAAATTTATCCCGTAATTGGAAATAATGATTCTTATATTGAGAACTATAATGTTGATAATCCGAAAACAACAAAATTTTATTCTGATTTAAAAAATATATGGTCAGTTTATTCTCCACAAATAAAAAGTTCTAATACTTTTTTAAATGGTGGCTATTATTTAGCTCAATCACAAATAAAAAAACTAAGCATCATTGCCTTAAATACAAATGCTTTTTCTAGAAATGCTATAAGCAAAGACAAAGCAGATATAAAAGAAATGATTCAACAACAGCTTAATTGGCTTAATAAACAATTTAATAATGCAAGAGATCAAAAATTTATTCTTATTTCCCATATTCCCTGTGGTGTTGATGTTTACTCATCATTTAATTCGATGATAAAGGGAGGAGAACCCGTTACCTTTTGGCACTCAAATCCGAAATTAGTAGAAAAACCTTATATGAAAATTTTGAGCAATAATTTTTTATCGATATCGGGTATTTTAGTATCACATACTCATAATGATTCATTTCAAATTATGAATAATGATTTGGGTTTATTTGCCTCCTATGTGCCTTCTGTAAGTCCTGCTCATTATAATAATTCGGGATATAAAATTTTTACAATTGATGAAGGTAATAATTTAAATAACTCAATTTCATATTATTTTGATCCAAATGATAAAGCATGGAAAGTAGCTTACAATTTTAATGAGACATATGAAAGTCCTAATTTGTTTATTGGAATGCAAAGTTTATTAGGAAAGTGGAACAAAGATCTCGATGAAATTGATGAAAGATATTTGAAAAATTTTAATTTAAACGCAGATATTTCTCGTCTAAAAAATAAATGGAAATATTATGTTTGTGGATCTTCAGACAATATTGATGTCATAGATTATCAAGATTGTATGAATCAATTAAAATAGCACTTTAATTATTATTTCTACTTAAGCCATATAAAATCAAATGAACGAGCTCTTGAGTTGGCATGGGGAGTAGGTGCATTGTAAATTTGAGTCTATTGATATATCTTCTTAGACTCCATAAAAGAGCTTCTAAAATTAGTGTTTTTATTCTAAAAAAACTACTATAAGCAAGGTTTGCTAAAAGGACATCGCCAAACTTCTTTTTTTGTGAAAATAAGTAACTTTGTTTCGAACTTTCTTTCCAAGATTCAACACGCATCAAAAAGCGCCATATTATTCTTGAACTTAAAGGTAATCCTGCTAAAGAGGATTCCCAAATATTTGCAAAACGCAATGAATATAATTTTCTTGCCGCAATTTGAACTTCACCAATAAGTTGTGTTTCCTCAACCGTTCTTAAATAAGAAACTTTGCTCCATGACTCCACTATTCGCCAATAATCATCAAGTGAGTTTCTGCGCAATTGTTCAAGACATTCTATGGTGCAAAAACTTCTTGCAATACTTGCTAACTTAACAAACTCTTGTCTTTCTTTTAACCATTTTTTCGTAGGGGTTTCAATAACGTAACGAACTGTTGCAGGTCTTACTTTATCTAAAATTTCAATATAAAGATCACTTGTAATTAATAAAATTTGGCCATCTTGACTCATTTTTAAATTTGGATGGTCTTCAGGCGAAACTCTACGAAAATAAATATTACATACATTCGCTTTAGATAATTCTTTTACTTTAAATGCAAGAGTATTTATATCTCTTTCATCTAAAACAGGGCCAATGTCATATTCAGGCATTTGCCTCGTAAACTCAAATAAAGTAGATAAGATAACACGAGAAACTCTTAAAACTCCAACATCCCAAACGGTACCAATAAGTTCTTTTAGGGTAAATTGATTTCGTAATATAGATCCAAAATTATTTCGAACCGATATAGAAGAAGTTGTTAACGCGATTTGACTTAATCCTCTCAACGCGGCTTGAACTTGTACTTTAAGATCAATTTGGTTTTCGCTTAATGTTTTTATAAATTCACCAACAAACCTTGTTAAACTTGTACTACCTAATGATAAATTTAAAAATTTAGTTAAGTCTTCAATAATTGTATTAGAATGTAAGGTTTCAGGTCTTTCCACTAAATGATATAAAGTTCTATAAACACCATCAGCATCTCTAAGTAATAATCTATAAATTAAATGTTTAAACTCTTGCCTTGTTTTAATATCCCAAACAAAACATGGGTTCAGATCGATCATAGAAATTTGGTTTAAAATATCGTCATATAAAATATTTCCTGGATGCGGATCAGCCCAAACAACTCCTTTAGAAAATACGAGCTCGATATAAGCCTGTGCAATATTATCTGCTATTTCTCTTCTTTCTAAATACTTTGCTTGAATAATTTTAGTTACTTTTATTCCAGGCATTTTTTCCATAAAAACTAAATTTTGGCTAGATAGAAAAAATCTTGGAACTTTAATAATATCGTTGTTATCTAAAGCTGTTCGAACTTTGTCTGCATTTTGTTCTTCTAATGTAAAATTAAGTTCTTCTTGGCTCTGTTTATGATAATTTAAAACAGACCTTCTTAAAGTAGAAACTAAGCCAAGTAATTCAGAGGCAACATCTTTTGTTAAACTATTATCTATTAAAATAGCTTTATTTGCTTCATCTGTTAATTTTAAAATATGTTCACATTGCGAAGCAAATAATTCTTTTAAGTTTGGTCTTTGTATTTTTATTAAAACATTATCAACATTATATTTCTCTTTTCCAAGTTCACTTAATTGAAAATTATATAGCGCTCCTACACTTGCGCTTGCAAAATGACGAACTGGTTTATTAGGGATAATTAAATAAGGTTTCCAATCAAGATATTCAGGTTGATTCAGCGTTTCAATTAAATATTCCCATGATTTTTCTATGCTTGGAAATATTCCTCCAGCATCATCTTGTGTTGTTCTTAATTCTCTTGCCAAACTTGGCGGGCAAAGTTCAGAAATAACTTGAGATATTTTAACATAAAGTCCGCCTATTTCTTGAATTGCAATTGCAATTACTCTCCCATTTGAAAATTCATTATGTGGGGTACATGCAATAGACAATACAGCATTGATACAACTTTCACCTGGTATGGCTTCAATAGCTCCACTTAAAATAGGAGCAAGTACTTTGCCTCTTGGGTCACTTGATAATGTTTTATTTAATAAAGGTAACACTTTTTCTTTATAAACAACGTTTAAAATTTCTTCTGCCAAAATATAAATATCTTTTCTTTCTTCTTTTGAAAGTTGAAATAAAGAGTTAAAAAAAGTTTCTTTAAGATCTGGAAATTTTTCTGCGGCATGATTTGATAGAGCTGGTATTAAATCAACAAAACCAGCAATTCTTTCTCCAAGAGGACCAAATGCGGCAGCAAGAATTTGTGGTTGACCAAATAAAGCAATGAGCTGCGGATTTTTTTCTATAGTTGTGCATACCATTTCTATAAAAGGAGCAAGTAATTCTTGTGTTACTTCAGTATCTGTTAAGATTTCACTAGATATTTCACCAATGTTTTCTTGAAGCGCTTTTATGGACTTTTCAATTTGAGTCAGTAGAGAATCACTTTGAGGAAATAGGGCTTTTGTTATTCCTTTGATCAGGCTAAATCGACCGATTGTTGTTTTTGTTCCTGAAAGAGGGGAAACGGCAATTTCCGCAAATACATAAGAAAAAAATTTAGAGATGACATATGATTTTTGTTTTATTTTAAGAGTAAGAGGTACTACCCAGCGATAGTCAAGAGACGCAACTTTTTCAAGACTTTCTTTATAGTTATTTTTCTTATTTTCAATATGTGTTTTTTTCTTTTTATTTTTCCCAAATTGCA
Source organism: Silvanigrella sp. (assembly GCF_044369315.1). Taxonomy (NCBI): domain Bacteria; kingdom Pseudomonadati; phylum Bdellovibrionota; class Oligoflexia; order Silvanigrellales; family Silvanigrellaceae; genus Silvanigrella; species Silvanigrella sp. Next base: position 7,514 of record NZ_JBIPMD010000051.1, on the reverse strand, counting down.
TCTACGTATTTCCTCAAACAGAGATCAATACCTTCGTTTACGGGTATCATCCCCTTATAAGAATTGTTGACATGCTCTCAGCATTTTGCGACCCCTATGTCAGATAAATATTGGAGGCGGATTTTTCACCCGACCCCCAAGGAAGGTAATAAAATGAAAGCAAATGATCTCGGCTCTAAAATTCGTGATGAATTCCCGATTTTTAAAAATAACGAAAAATCAGTCAATGGACAAATAAAGCCATTTGTTTATCTTGATTCTGCTGTTTCTGCTCAAAAACCAAAACATGTCATACAGGCCATGGTAAATCATTTAGAAAATGATTACGGATCTGTCCATAGGGGCGCTTATGGTGTCTCGATTCGTTCTTCACAAATGTATGAAGACACGCGTCATAAAGTAGCAAAATTTATTGATCCTAAAATAAATGCAAATCAAATTGTATTTACAAGAGGAACAACGGAAGCTTTAAATATTTTAGCCTATGGTATTTCCGATGTTTATTTAAATGAAAATAGTCGAATTGTTATTCCTGCAATTGAACATCATGCAAATTTAATTCCTTGGCAGCAAGCAGCTCTTCGTAAAGATTGTGAATTGGCTTATATTTCGATGCTTGGAAAAAAAGGAAATCAATTAACTTTAAATTTAGCTGAAGCTGAAAAATTAATTACAAAAAATACTAAAATTGTTTCTTTAGCCTATGTTGGAAATGTGATTGGACAAGTAAATCCAATTGAAGAAATTATTGCTATGGCTAAAAAAGTGGGCTCTCTTGTTGTTTTAGATTGTGCGCAAAGCATGTCTACACATGAAGAATATTTATTTTCTTTAGGTGCTGATGCAATCGCATTTAGTCCCCATAAGCTATATGGGCCTTCGGGAATTGGTGTTTTAGCAATGAGTGAAGAGCTCATGGAAAAACTTCCGCCTTTTACTTTTGGAGGTGGCATGATTTCTGATGTTACCCTTGAAGAAAGTCAATGGATCTCCGGTCCCGCTAAATTTGAAGCGGGAACTCCTCCTATTACAGAGGTTTGTGGTCTAGGTGCTGCCATCGATTGGGTAGAAAAAAAGGGGCGTAAAAATATACAAAATCATACAAGCAAGCTTGCTAAAATGTTTTTGGAAAACCTTAAAAATATCAATAATATTGAGGTTTTTAGCCCTGAAAGTGGTCAAGAAACAATTATTTCCTTTCGCCATAAAAAAATCCATGCTCATGATATGGCTACAATTTTAGACTCTGAAAATATTGCCATGCGTGCAGGGCATCATTGTGCCTGGCCCTTAATTCGCATTTTGGGGGTAGATGCGCTTATAAGATGCAGTTTCGCTGCTTATTCTGACAGGGATGATGTTGAAATTGCCCTCGAAGCTATAAAAAATGCTTCAAAAAAAGTGTAGTTTCATCATAGATTTTTATATTATGTTGATTTACCGTCCCAAATGTCGATCTTACGATTTTCTGGTGGTATTTCTTAATAAAGCGTTTTATTGCGCACAAGTTTTGAGCATTTGGAGTTCAGGTCATGACAGAAAACCTTAAGACATCACAATCCATCGATTTAAGTTCTTTGTATCAAGAGGTTATAGTTGACCACTCCAAAAGACCTCGTTTTAAATCTAAAAATTTGTCTTGTCGCTATTGCCAAGAGGGAAAAAATCCACTTTGTGGTGATGCTATTACTGTATTTTGTGAAATTAAAATGAAAGACAATCAGTGCCCTTTGCTTTCCATTGGATTTGATGGAACGGGTTGTTCCATTAGTCAAGCAAGCGCAAGTATTATGTGTGATTCTTTGCAAAATGTTACTTTAGAAGAAGCACAAAAAACAATTCATCATGCTGAAAATATTTATACTGGAAAATTATCAATAAATGCTGATGACCTAGAAGAAGACATTGAAGCTTTAAATGGAGTGAGTAAATTTCCTGTTCGAGTTAAATGTGCTGCTTTACCATGGAAAACATTAAATCTTCTCTTAAATGATAATTTTGATGAAAAAGGAATGCCAAAACAAGGCTGTGACAAGGAAGAAAATTGTGTTAAATCACAAAATAGCCAACGAAAATTAAAAATTGTAACTACTGAAACTTAAATTAGATATTTGTTCTTTAGGAGAAGGTTCTAAATGTTATCCATTAAAAGCTTAAAAGCATCTGTAGGTGAAAAAGAGATTCTTAAAGGAATTAGTCTCGAAATTCCTAAAGGAGAAGTCCATGTAATTATGGGTCCAAATGGTGTTGGGAAATCAACGTTAGCTCATGCTTTAATGGGCGCAAAAACATACCAAATTACTTCAGGAAACATTATTTTAGATGGTGAAGATATCACTCAACTCGATACAACGGAACGGGCAAAAAAAGGAATGTTTCTTGCCTTTCAATATCCCGTATCTGTTCCTGGGTTGAAAATTTCTGAATATTTACGAAATTTATATAATATTCGTCATGAAAAACAATTGAGCGTTTCCGAATTTAGAAAAGTATTAAAAAATAAATTGGAAATGTTGAATATTGAAAGATCCGCATTGCAAAGATATTTAAATGACGGTTTTTCAGGTGGTGAAATGAAGCGTTTTGAAATGCTTCAACTTATGTTAATAGAACCTAAAGTAGCAATTCTTGATGAAATTGATTCTGGTGTCGACGTCGATGCACAAAAGATCGTTGCCGAAAGTATTAATCATATTGCTAAAGAAACAAAAACAAGTTTTATTATCGTAACACATTACCAACGTTTATTAAGTTTTATCAAGCCGGATAAAGTTCATGTCGTGCTAGATGGTAAAATAAATCAATCTGGTGATATGTCCTTAGTAGACGAACTTGAGCGAAATGGCTATGAACATATTCGCATCAATCCATCTTCAAAGACTTAACAAAATTGAGTCATTAGAGGAGATTCTCATGCAAAAGAAAAATAATAATTCATCCCATCAAGAAGATTTCGATCCTTCACAAGTCGATATTTTGGATGACTACAAATATGGATTTCATGTAAAAGAAAATTATATATTTAAAGGTGCGAAATCAGCAGCCGGTTTAACAAAAGAAATCGTAACAGAAATATCTAATTTTAAACGTGAACCAAAATGGATGCTCGATATTCGTTTAAATGCCCTTGATATATTCAATGAAAAACCAATGCCAACTTGGGGTGATACGAAAGCCTTAAATGAAATTGATTTTACAAATATTCACTATTTTGTTCGCCCAACGGAACGTGTTGGGACAAATTGGGATGATGTTCCTTCTGAAATAAAAGATACGTTTGATAGACTTGGTATTCCAGAGGCAGAAAGAAAATTTCTTGCTGGAGTATCGGCTCAATTTGAATCGGAAGTTGTTTACCATAGCATGCAAAAACAACTCGAAGATAAAGGTGTGCTCTTTTTTGATATGGATACAGGTCTTCGTGAGCATCCTGAAATTATCCAAAAGTATTTCGGATCTGTAATTCCATCTCACGATAATAAATTTGCAGCTTTAAATACGGCAGTATGGAGTGGTGGAAGTTTTATATACGTACCAAAAGGAGTTCATGTTGAAATTCCTTTACAAGCCTATTTTAGAATTAATACCGAAAATATGGGGCAATTTGAAAGAACTCTCATCATTGCAGATGAAGGATCTTCTGTTCATTATATAGAAGGTTGTACGGCTCCTGTTTATCGTAGTGATTCATTGCATTCGGCTGTTGTAGAGCTTATTGCAATGAAAGGTGCAAAAATTCGTTATACCACAATTCAAAATTGGTCTAAAAATATATTTAATTTAGTAACAAAAAGAGCATATGCATATGAAGATGCTGTTGTGGAATGGGTAGATGGTAACATTGGTTCTAAGTTAACAATGAAATATCCTGCTGTTTACTTAATGGGTCCAAGAGCTCGCGGTGAAATTCTTTCCGTTGCTTTTGGTGGGAATGGTATGCACCAAGATGCCGGAGCAAAAATTATTCATGCGGCTCCTAACACAACGAGTGTAATTACTTCTAAATCTATTTCAAAAGATGGTGGTTGTACAACTTATCGTGGCCTTGTAAAAATTCCAAAAGGAATGACGGGTTGTAAAAGTAAAGTGCAATGCGATGCCTTATTAATGGATGAAATTTCATCCTCAATCACATATCCAACAATGGAAATTGAAGAACAAGTTGGTACAGAAGTAGGTCATGAGGCTAGTGTCAGTCGTATTAGTGATGATCAAATTTACTATTTAACAAGTCGCGGTTTTTCAGAAAGACAAGCAACATTAATGGTTGTAAATGGATTTATTGAAGAATTTGTTAAAGAATTACCTATGGAATATGCGGTAGAATTAAATAGACTTATTGAAATTGAATTTGAAGGAGTTGGCTAAATCTCATGACAATTGACAATCTAGATTCTCAAAAATTAGCTTTATGCCCAACATATCCTGAAGAAAGCTGGAGAAGAACAAATCCAGAAAGCTTTTTTTTACCTCAAAATGAAGTTTTAAATTTTCAAGGTAACAGTGCTATTGAGGCGGGTAGAAATAAATTTTTACCATGGAAAGTTTCTTACAGAAATCCAGAACAACTTATTGAAAAACTAAATCCATTAAAAAGTATAGTAGGTGATACTGCTGTTAGTGCTTTAGAAAATGAAATAGCTAGAATGGTATATATTGAAATTGGTCATGGATGTGCAGATATTTATATGTCCAAAGAGGTAAAATCAATTATTGAATTTTCTTCAAGCCCATTTGAAGTGGAATCCATTGCCCCAAATAGTGATATTGGATTTGCTTTAGCAAGTCGTTTAAAAGCAAGCTCTCCCCATGAAATTGTGGTTAAAATAGAATCGAAAGGATCTGAAACTCCGTTTATTCTTGTTTCAAATCATTCATCACCAAACTTTTCTCAAACATATTCTTCTTTAAAAATAGTTTTATCAAAGTCGAGTCAGGCCGATTTCACTTTAATTGAAGGTGGGGCTTCCTTTTTTATTCATAGACATTCTATTATTTTACAAGAAAATGCAAAATTAAATCAATTATGGATTCACAATTCAAATCAAGAAAATAAAAGTTCTGTTTCTTTATTAGAGCGAGTGGTAAAGCTATTTGATAATGCAAAATTTAATGATGCACAAATTATGTTTCCTCAAGGTAACGTAAGGGTAACATCAAATATTGTCTTTGAAGGTGAAAGGTCACAAGCAAAGTCTGGTGTTGCGGTAATTGCAACAACGGGCAAGTTTGATTATGAACCTATTCAACATCATAAAGTACCAAACGGGAATTCCAATTTAAATTTAAAAATGATTTTATCGGGAAGAGCAAAAAGTATATTTCAAGGGCTTGTGAAAATTGAGAAAAATGCACCTAAAACTTTTGCATTTCAAAATAATAAAAATCTTTTATTAAGTAAAAATGCGAGAGTTGATGCCTCTCCTCGACTTGAAATTTTACCAAATGATGTCATTTGTAAACACGGAAGCGCTACTGGTGAATTGGATTCTAAACAGCTTTATTACATGTCAACTAGAGGTTTTTCTTTGCAAGAAGCTCGTAAACTTATTGTAAAAAGCTTTGCTGCAGAGTCTTTAAATAATTTAGAATCAGAGAGTTTAATATCTGTTTTAGCTGAAAACTCTTTAGATATTGCTCTTTCAAAATTACCAAAAGATATTTAATGTAACGGAAGGTATTTTGAAAGATGTCTTTTTTTAAAGCCTGTTTATTAAGCGATTTATCAAAAGAAAAACCAATTAAAATTAATATTGATGATATTGATATTTTATTTGTATTAGATTTCCAAACTGAAAAAGTATGGGCATTTGATAATAATTGTAATCATGCGGATAAACCTTTAGAAAAAGGAAAGTGGAATTCTGAAAAAGCGGAAATAACTTGCCCCTTTCATAAAGCGGTTTTTTCCATTTCAGAGAATGGAGCTGTAAAGGCTCCACCAGCTTGTGTTCCTTTAACTGTTTATAAAACTGAAATTAAAATAGAAAATGCAGAAAAATTTGTTTATGTTCAGTTAGATTGAATCCTGAAACAAGACTTCACTAACCGTTCTTTTAAACTCAATTGCCCCTTCAGAAAATTTATTTATGACATCTTGTCTTAATTTTGGGGCAAAGTTTGAAACATAATTATCAAGAAGTTCTTTATTTTTAACAAAATAACTTGATCTATAAATAAGAGAACTCTCTGTTTTTATAAAAGAAGCATTCAGAAAGCAGCCTGTATCGAATACTTCTTTAACATGTTTTGTTGTCATATATTTTACAAAATCTTCTTCAATTTTTTTTTCTTTTAAAATACACGTGACTTCATATAAAATCATGATTAATCTCCGATTTGAAGTGGTATAATTATCATCTAAACGTTTGGAATACTAACATGAATCAAAAAACAAATCCTATTATTAGCATGGCTTTTCAAGTCATTCCTAAGGTTCCAGATGGCTTAAATAGCTATGATATTGTTGACAAGGCAATTGAAGTTGTTCAAAATTCAGGCATTAAATTCGAGGTCGGACCTATGGAAACCAGCTTAGAAGGTACCCAAGATCAATTACTTGAGCTTATAAAACAAGCACAAGATGCTTGTATTCAAAATGGGGCACTTGAAGTGATGACATATATTAAAATACACTACCGCCCAACAGGTGTTTCTATTTCAGAAAAAATAGCAAAATACCGTTAATCATAAATCAAAAATTAAGGAGTCCTTAAATGCCAAGTTTTGACATTGTATCTGAAGTAAGTATTCAAGAAATCGATAATGCCGTTAATCAAGCACAAAAAGAGCTTGCTTCCAGATACGATTTTAAAGGAAAAAAATACGAGCTTGTTTTAGACAAACAAAAAGTAGAAATGAAATTAACTGCCGACTCAGAGACTCACGTTATAGCAATGGCAGATATTGTGAACTCAAAATTATTAAAAAGAGGAATTGATCTTGTTTCTTTAGATATTGATAAAATTAAACCCATCGGTGGCATGATGATGAGTCAAAATATAAAAGTGAAGCAAGGGCTTGAAACAGACGTAGCAAAAAAAATAACAAAAACAATCAAAGATTCTAAAATTAAAGTGGATACACAAATTCAAGATAAACAAATTCGTGTAACAGGAAAAAAAATTGATGATCTTCAAAGTGTGATTTCTCTTTTAAAAGAAAAACAACAAGAATTGAAAATTCCTATGCAATTTGTCAATATGAAAAGTTAATTCCTTTTAATTAAAAAAATATTGATAATGAAATTTATTATTTATAAATTAATTCAAATTTAATAAACCACCTTTCTATTTAAATAGAAGAAGTATATAAAAAATAATATTTATTTTTTTAATGTCAAAAGTATGTACATTTTTAATGTTAAATTTAAAAAAAATATTTTATAATACTTCAAAAATAAATAGGAAAGGATAATGTTATGGTGCGCCAAGATAAGTGCGTAAGAACCAGTGAGTGCGAATCTCACCCACGTAAAGATTAGCCATCAGCGTGGAAGTAAGCAGTGCGATTAA